>JAQIBK010000291.1 GCA_027859125.1 Actinomycetota bacterium
GGTGACGCCGAGCCGGTGTCGCTGGAACCCGCCCCTTATGTCCCTGAGGATCCGATCCTGATCGAGGGATTCGCTGTGACGCAGGGTTCAATGGAGGAAGGCGGCTGCATGCTTCTCGAGCGGGCGCCTGAGACCACCCTTCGTGATCTCGTCATCAGTGAGGGCAATGCCAGGATTGGCGGTGGCATATTTGCTCGGTACACGGATCTGGTGATCGAGGACTGCGAGTTCACTCACAACGGTTTCTGGCCCATGGAGCTTGAGATCGGCGCCGCCTACGTACAGCCGGCCGAAATCGTAAGGGGCGAGGTCTCGGCCGCAGCTGGTGGTGCAGTGTTAGCCATGGACTCGAGTGTTTCTATGAAGAACACCGTTTTCAGTGGCAATGCCGCAGAGTCCTTTGGGGGCGCAATCTACGCGCAGAGCGTGGATATGTATTCCGAGGACTGTGTGGCCGAAGGCAACTACCTAACGGGCGAAGGGTTCATGCTGCATAGTACCGTGTCGCCAGCCGAGCAGTCCTTCGCAAACGGCGGGTTCGCGCACCTCACTGATTCCGATGTCACCTTCGACAGCCTCGTCGCAGAGGCGAACGTCGCCGTCGTCGGCGGAGCCATCAGCTCCGATAGCTTCTCCAATATTTCGTTCACGGACTCCTCGTTCACGGATAACGTCGCTTTTGTTGGTGGCGCGATCTATCGTGGTTTCTCCTTCGGGATGGGTTTACTGCCCCCTGAACCACAGGATTCTATCGACCTCGGTATACGTTCCATTAGTCCTGTTCTTGTCGAAGCAGAGCCTGCCCACTACGAGCAGTGCGTCTTCTCGGGCAATACAGCCTTGCTGGCCGGGGTCATCCTCGATGAATTGTCAGTGCATGTAACGGACTCGCTCTTCGTTGGCAACAGTGACGGGCTTGCGACGTTGATCGTCGGAAACCAGAGTGTTGTGGATGGCTCCACATTTGCGGACAACACCACCGGTGCAGGTGTCTTGCTATCCGGCGTGTCTTTGGGCGCGAGTGCCACATTTGAGCCTGCGTTCGAGATCTCATCGAGCACGATCACGAACTCGATCGTGTGGGACAATGTGCTTGATATGTCTGAGGATCTAGAAGTCCCCCCGGGCTGGACGCAGGGCTATCCGGTCCAAGGATTCCTTACGGCGTATTCCGATATCCAAGCTTCTGAGGTCCAGCCTGTCATTGCCCAGAGCGCGCTTGAGAGCACCCAATGCATCTCGGTCGATCCCATGTTCACGGACCCCGACAACGGTGACTACCGCCTCGATGAGGGATCGCCCTGCATCGATACAGGTACATGGGAGACAGAGTCCTATATGGACCTCGACGGCCTGCTCCGTCCCGTGGACGGCGACCTCGACGGCTCTGAGGACTTCGACATGGGCGCGTACGAGTCTGCTGGTCCCCGTATGGCGCGTCTGGCGGGCGAGACTCGCTACGACACCTCTGCACGAGTTAGTGCCAGCCGATTCACCTCCTCGGACACGGTTGTGATCGCGACAGGACGCGTATTCGCCGACGGTCTTTCCTCGGCAGGTCTGGCTGGCGCTTACGATGCGCCGCTGCTCCTGACCGGGTCCGACTATCTGCCCACCGTGATCGCCGCTGAGATCGAGCGCCTCGGCGCGACGAGCGCCATCCTGATCGGCGGAACGGTCGCCGTCGAAGATGTGGTCAAGGCCGATCTCGAGGCCATGGGCCTGGAGGTCTCTCGAATCGGCGGTGGTGACCGCTACGAGACTGCAGCCCTCGTTGCCGAGGAGATCCGCTCGGTCATGGGCGAGGACATGTCCGATATCGCCTTCGTGGCACGGGGCGACCAGTATCCGGATGCGCTCGCCGTATCCCCGGTCGCATACGCCATGGGCGCGCCGATCCTGCTTGTTCGTCCCGATCAGCTTCCGGAGTCGACTGTCGACGTCATTGCTGAGATGGGCATCATGTCCGTGGTCGTCGCTGGTGGCAGCAACGCCGTCGGCGTGAGCGTCGCCGGCGAGATAGCCGAGGCGGGCGCGACGATCGAGCGCATCAGTGGCTCCGACCGCTACGAGACTGCGGCGATGTTCGCGCAGTACGCGGTCGATCAGGAGTGGGCCAGCTTCACCGTGACCGGTCTTTCAACAGGTGCTTCATTCCCGGATGCACTGTCCGGTGGAGCGGCGCTTGGTCACGTGAACGGCGTCATGCTGCTCACCCCGAGCGATACGCTTTCCAGTTTCGCGGCAGATGTTCTGGAGACGAACGCTGAGAAGATCATCTATCTCCGCACGCTGGGTGGCTTCGCCGCAGTCAGCGCAGCCGTACAGGCCGAGGCGGAGGCACTGGTCGAGTAGGCTTGAGTGACACGTCGGCAGACCGACGTTAGGGACGACCGAAGGGGCCGCATCGCTGCGGCCCCTTCGTTGCGTTGCATTTGAATCTGACGGCTGATCCGCGGTTCTCTCGCAGAGGGTGGTCGCTAGCTGCAGCTCCCCATCGCGCAGGGCGCGCTTGGCGTCTGGGAACCAGACTTCGCTGCCCCTGCTGCGCTGCGCTTGTCGTTCGGATGGAGGATGCATGTGGTGTCAGGTCCCATGGGGTCCCCGAACTCGTGGAAGGCCTTGGTGCGACACCCCCGACATATGCGCGAGTACTCGCACTCCTCATCGCTGCAGACCCCTTGGGCATTCTGCTCGTCGTACTCGAACAGCTTTCTGGCAGCTTCGGCCAGCGTCATGTCTCGGACGTTGCCTATCGTCCAATCCTGGGCGAACTGGCACGGCATGATGCCGCCCTCTGAGTTGATGTTCATGTGTCCCTTGCCGACAGGACACGCGCTGACTGTCTTGAGGCGCTCGAGCCCCTTGGTCACATCGATGCCTTGTGCAATGAGCTTCTCAGCCATGTAGGGGATAACGGAGGGAAGGGCGCCTATGTCGTACTCAAGGGTCGTTTCGGGGTCCAGAACGTCTGCGAGAACGTAGTCGGCGAGTTCGCGCCACTGTTCGGCTGTGATCCGCCCGTCCTCTTCGCCCTCGCTGCGGCCGGAGGTGATGAGGTCGCAGAGGTAGATGAGGCCACAGTCCAGCTCCTTGGCTGTGGCTATCAGTTCTTTGACGTGGGGCCAAGTGTCGCTACTGACAGCCGACTTGAGGGCCACCCGCACTCCCTCTTCCCGCAGGATCTTGATCGTGTTGACCACTCGGTCACGTGTGCCTGGAACGCCCACGAGGGCATCATGGAAGTCGGCGGGTCCGTAGAGTGAGGTCGCGATCCAGTCGACGCCGGCTGTCTTGAGGCGCTTGGCTATGGCGCGGTCGATCATGGTCGCATTGGTGGACACCACCACATGCATGTCATAAGAGCGAGCCTCGTTCAAGATCTCCCAGAAGTTCGAGCGCATCATGGGCTCGCCGCCGGACATGAACAGGAGGGGAACACCGATCTCCGCCATCTGCTTGACTAGGGCGATCGAGTCCTCGTCGGAGAGTTGCTCTGGGCGCTGGTGTGCATCCGCCGACATGTAGCAGTGGTCGCAAAGGAGGTTGCAGCGGTTGGTGATGTTCCAGATGATCTCGCTGGGGCGTCCGAGTTTGTAGGCAGTGATCGCCTTGTTCTCGACCTCTGCGAGCGGTCCATCAAAGAAGAGGGATCGGATGTGGGCCATGGGTATGCGCCTCCAGCGGGGGGGGGTCAGTCCGGGTGCCGTGCACCCCTGAATGTGCGATGTGCTCATGAGACTAGCACCCGCCATGCCGCTTGTGCAAGCATTCACAAAGTAACAATTGTTACTTTCATCCTGCGGGCTCTGGAGACCACGCTTGGACTGTCATTCGGCTAGAATCGTCTAACAGCAGTCGTCGAGCACGCGGAGGGCATGAGCCAATGGACGAGCGCGCAGCGGGCATGCGGATCAAGGTGGGCGAGGACGGACCGTACACCGTGACGGGCAATGTCCCGCTCCTGCGCATGGAGATCGTGGTGAACGAGGCCGGTGAGTCGACCGGATGGCGCGAGGTCGAGCGACTCGAACCAGGCGAACGATACCTCCTGTGTCGATGCGGCAAGTCGGGAGACAAGCCGTTCTGCGACTTCACCCATGCGTCGGAGGGGTTCGTCGGCACGGAAACGGCGGGACACGACTCCTACAATGAGCAGTCGGTCTCCATCGACGGTCCCGGAGTGCTGCTCAGGGACGCTCGCAAGCTTTGCGCCGAAGCACGCTTCTGCGATCGCGGCGGCGGACTGTGGAATCTAGTGGGCATGTGTGCGGATCCTGAGACTCGCGCCCTGGCCGAGGAGGAGGCGGGGCTGTGCCCGTCGGGACGCTATACCATTTGCGACGAAGGATCGGGAACGGCGCATGAGCCCGAGCTCGAGCCGGCGATCGTGCTGATCGAGGACCCCCAGCTCGGCGTGAGCGGACCTGTGTTCGTGTGCGGCGGGATCGAGGTCGTGGATGCGGCGGGAGAGCCCTATGAGATCAGGAATCGTGTGACGCTCTGCCGCTGTGGGGAGTCAAAGAACAAGCCGTTCTGCGACGGTTCGCACATAGCGGCGGAGTTCAAGGATTGGGAGTAGCTCCGCTGCATGGCGCGGAACAGGCACGGGCCTAGCGTACCGTTCGCCACCAGCCCGCATGGTCTCGCACGAAGAACTCGATGTCCCCACGGTTGAGCAGCTCGCCCAGGAACCCTTTCACGGTCGCGACGGCCAGCCAGTACGCAGCGGGATTCTCGGTCAGGCCACGAGCGGCCGACGTCAGAGCGATCGCACCCTCGGTGGTCTGTTCGATCTTGAGCCTGTCGAGAAGCAACTCCTCGATCTCTCTGATCTGAGCTATATGGTGATCGATGTCCGCCTCGGCCTGATCGCGAGGCGTGGGGGCTCCGTGCCCGGGAACTATCCAAGTGCAGTCGACCTCACGGATCTTCTCCAGCGATGAGACCACCATGCCGGGATCGATAGAGTACGGCAGTGGGTGTCGCTCCCAGAGAGGCCGCAGATACAGGGCGTCGCCTGTGAACAGAACGCCATCGCGTGACAGAAAGCCGTAGTGACCCATGGTGTGACCGGGCAGTGCTATCGCGGATGCCCGAGGGTCGTCCCAGTTCTCGATGTAGTCGTCCACCCTGCAGGGAACACCCTGGAACAGTTTGGTCACAAGGAAGTCCCCCGGATTCGCCCAGGAGAACATTCCGCGGATGTTGATGTCGGGGTTCTCGACCATGGACGCATCATCCCTGGCGGCGAAGACGCGAGCGCCGGCGGCACGCAGCACGTGACCTATGGCGAAGTGGTCCGCGTGACCATGTGTGATGGCGAGCCGGTCGACCGGAACATCAAGGAACGCAGCCTCATCCTCGCAGGTGTCTATCACGAGGCCGTCGATGAACCCGGAGTTCGTCAGGCTCGGCACGACGTACGTGTCCCCTGTGAGGTGCCGCGCTGACGTGGGACGAATGTGAGATTCCATGGTTCGAGTATGCCACTACCGGCGTTGCAGTAAGTGGACGCTCTCCCGTTGCCCCAGAGGAAACGGTTTGATGCCCGGGCGAAGGTGTTCAGGTTTGAGCGGCGGGTCGTGCCGCCTCTCTTCACTCTAGCGCTTGCCGCGTTCGCTCGAAATTTGGGTTAACCCCACGCCTACGAATCGACGCCCTCGATATCCAAGTCACGTCGCTCGTGCTGCACAGTCAGGGTAATGGCTTCCTCTGAGTCGCGACGGTAGATGACCCGGTACGGAGCTACTAGGACTTCGCGAATCGACTCTCTCTCAGCTTCAGGAACCATGTGCCCCTGATCCGGCAGAGCGGACAGCGACTCCGTCCTGGCAACGATCCGGTCGAACCAGCCTAGGGCCGCTCCCGGATTCTCCGCCGAGATGTATGTGAAGGCTTCAGCTACCTGCTCCTGCGCTATCGGCGTCCAGATCACCTTCACTTGGCGAGACTCGTTCGAAGTTGAGCGATTGCTTCATCATGTGGGATGCCTTCGCCTCGGGCGAACTGCTCTTCAGCAACGCGGATGTCTCTCAGTATCGCTATCTCGTCTAGCATGCCCTCGTAGACGCTGACGTCCATCACGACCGCGGTGCCGCGACCATGCTGTGTCAGCACGACCGGACGTTTTGTTGCGTGCATCTGGGTGAGCATGCTTGAAGTGTTGGCGCGGAATTCTGTCACGGGCAGAACGTCTGTTGACGGCCTTAGTGAAGCCATGGGGACCTCCTGAGAAAGTTGCTATAACGTACATTGTAACGTACGCCAAAAGGTTTGTCCCCGTGCAGAGGTTGGGACTAACTACATTTATGCGGGTACGCGGAGAGCCTCAGCATACTCATCGCATAGCTCTGCTCGGCCTTGGAAGGCGTATGATGAATCCTTTACTGCGACATGGGAGGGTTGTGAGCAGAGCATGTCCATGCCTGAGCCGAGTATGAGCGTGACTGCGACTGACGTGTTGTCCACGCTGGATCAAGGCTATGCTCTCCATCGCCTCATCACCGATGATGATGGCACCCCTGTCGACTACGAGTTTCTGGACGTGAACCCTGCGTTCGAGCGACTGACTGGGCTCGGCGCCAAGAGTGTTGTCGGCAAGACCGCCCTGGAAGTCATGCCACAGACGGAAGCCGTTTGGATAGAGCGCTACGGGCACGTGGCGCTCACCGGTGAGCCCGTTTCCTTCGATGAATACTCGGCTGAGATCGGCAGGTGGTTTCGAGTCGCGGCCACCTGTCCGAGCCACGGCTATTTTGCTGTCATCTTCTATGACATCACCGATATGCGCGAGACGTACGAGCATATGGATAGAGCGAAGCGGGAGACACAGAGCTTGCTCGGGGCTTCTCGGGCTGTCTTGGCGGCCGGAGAGTTCCAGGTCGCCGCGCGGAAGATATTCGACGCATGTCGGGCCGTAACCGGTGCGCAGTCCGGTTATGTCGCGCTGATGAGTGAGGATGGCGCCGAGAACGAGGTTCTCTTCCTGGAAGCCGGGGGGTTGCCTTGCACCGTAGACCCCGAGCTGCCGATGCCGATTCGCGGGTTGCGGGCAAAGGCTTATGACTCAGCACAAGTCGTCTACGAGAATGAGTTAGGAAGCAGCGAGTGGGTCGACTATATGCCTGCGGGCCACGTCGATGTGCGCAACGTCATGTTCGCGCCGTTGACAGTCGAGGGCCGGGTGCTGGGCGTCATGGGTCTGGCGAACAAGCCGACAGACTACACGGAGGAGGACGCGAGAATCGCGAGCGATCTTGGTGACCTTGCCGCGATTGCTCTTTCGCGGGTGCGGGCTGAGGAGTTGCTTGCGAACTACAGTGCCAAACTGGAGGATACCGTGACGGCACGTACGCGCGAAATAGCGCAGGCGAACTACGATCTGGAGCTGGCCAACGCGGCGATGAACCGATTCCTAGCGAACATGAGCCACGAGCTTAGGACTCCGCTGAACTCGATTATCGGCTTCTCTGGAACCATGCAGCAGGGCCTAGCTGGGCCTCTCAATGATGAGCAGCGCCAACAGGTCAACATGATCAAGTCTTCGGGCGAGCGGCTACTCGAACTGATCAGCGATGTGCTTGATGTCTCCAAGATCGAAGCGGGAGGAACTGCACCCGAAATTCGACAGTTCGATGCGGCGCACTTGATCCGTGAGTGCGTCAAGAATGTGCGGCTCGATGCGGAAGCTAGAGACATCAGGCTGCGGGCCGAGGGCGTGGAGCAGGAATTCATGTTGACATCAGACAAGGGTAAGGTTCGGCAGATCATCCTGAATCTGCTCAGCAACGCCATCAAGTTCACAGAAGATGGCACCGTGTTCGTCGGGCTCGAGCGTATCGAGAATGGCATGAGGGTATCTGTAGCCGACACGGGAATCGGGATCCCAGAGAGCGATTTCGGTGGTGTTTTTGACGGGTTCGTGCAGTTGAAGCATCCGCGACTAGCTAAGTCGCAGGGTGCGGGGTTGGGGTTGACTTTGGCGCAGGAACACGCGGCGTTGCTCGGCGGTGGCATCACTGTTGATAGCGTACCCGGGGAGGGTTCGACGTTCACCCTCGATCTCCCGAGCTTGCCGGAGCAGGGGTAGGCGCAGGGCCATAACCCCTCTGTTCGCAAAGAGCCATCATTTGGGATACGAGCGCCATCGACCAGAGTGACGTGTGGGGGTGGTGGGAATCCCTGAAGAGAGAAGTAGAACAGTCGTTGGCGACAGGGGGACTAATGGAAAAGCACGAGGAGTTCATGGGACTGGTACTGGATGATGGAGTCCTGCACACGCCTTCGGGCCCGATGGACCTCGATGATTTGACGCGAGCTGAGTTCGTGCGAGAAGTGGTCGCAGCAGGGCACGGGCCGAGCACACAAGGATACTCACCTCAAGCGACCGCGGGCGGGGCGGTTGTAGGCGGTGTGCTGTTCGGCGGTGCCGGGGCGGTAGTCGGCGGGCTCCTCGGCTCGACTGCGAAGCAGGAGGTCCCAGGAGCACCGGAGTACCGAACTGCATCGGTGCAACTTGTGTTCGAAACGGGGTCATCCGACTTCTCGATGGATATTCCGCGCGACAAGGAGGCTGACGCTCACGCGTTCGCTCAGAGTGTCGAGAAAGCGATGAAGAGGCACAAGAAGATGCGGTGAGTCCCGGGTACTACGCGCATGACCGGAGGGTGCTGCCGCTTCGGTGCTGGGGGTGTATCTTTGACGGACACATGACGGCAGGCGGCGTTGGAGGAACCATGGTGAAGCATCTCGTGTTCTGGCGACTCAAGGGAAACGCGCTCGGAGCCACCAAGGCGGAGAATGCGCTGCGCATCAAGCGAGAGGCCGAGGCGCTGTCTGATGTGGTGCCCGGAGTCAGGCACCTTGAGGTCGGCATCGACATCGAGGGTTCGTCGGCGGCATGGGATATCGCGCTGTACTCCGAGTTCGACTCACGTGAGGCGTTGGACGCATATCAGGCGCACCCCGAGCACATCAAGGTGCGCGATCTCGTTGTTGAAGCAACCTGTGAGCGCGCGGTCGTGGACTACGAGGCCTAGACGAGCGGCAAGGCGGGGGGCTCGTTGGCGGGTAGTTGCAGTTGCAACCATTGGCGCGTATAGTGCCGAAGGTAGTTGCAGGCTCAACTATTCCAAAGGACTCGCATGCTCCCCATTCAGAATCCCATTGCGCGGCTCAACGCCATTCTCCATAGGCGAACGCACATGTATTTCAATCGCCAGCTCAAGCCCTATGGTCTGAGCCACATGCACTTCCGCATGCTCAGCTACGTGGCGCGTCATGAGGGGCTGAAGCAAGAGGACATCCGCCTGTTCATTGACGCGGACAAGGGCGGGGTGGCCCACGCCATCAAGCGGCTGGTGGACAAAGGGTATGTCGAGCGGGATCGTGATCCGTCCGACGGCCGCGCCTACGTGATCAATCTGACCGACGATGGGAGCGCGTTCCTAGCGGAGTTCCGCCTGCTCGCCGACGCATGGGGCGATCAGATGACGGCAGGATTCAGCGACGCGGATATCGCACAGGCCGAGAGTCTGCTGCAGCGAATGGCCGACAACTCCTGTGCACTTCTTGAAGATGACTGTGAGGACAACCTTACATGCCACAAGTGACATCACTCACCGAGGGCCCGGTGGCCAGGACCCTCGTACGACTTACGCTCCCGATGCTCATGGCGATGTTCGCCATGGTCGGGTTCAATATCGTGGACACTTTCTATGTGGGCCAGCTGGGCACCGAGCAGCTCGCAGCCATGGGCTTCACGCTCGCCGTGGTCATGGCGGTCCAATCGATCAGTATGGGGATCGGCATGGGGACGACCGCTGTTGTCTCCCGTGTAATCGGTCAAGGTGATACGCACGGTATGCAGCGGCTCATCATGGATGCGATTCTGTTGGGCATCCTCACAGCGCTCACGATGAGTATTCTGGGCCTGTCCTCGATCAAGGTGGTCTTCGGACTCATGGGCGCGGATGGCATCGTGCTCGAATACGTGCGCGATTACATGACGATCTGGTTCCTGGGTCTTCCCATGATCATCGTGCCGCAGGTTGGGAACAGCGGCATCCGAGCCACAGGCGACACCAAGACGCCCGCCAAGATCATGGTCACAGTGCTCACAGTGAACGCGATACTCGATCCGCTGTTCATCTTTGGCTGGGGTCCGGTGCCTGGGTTCGGTCTTCAGGGTGCCGCGATCGCCACGGTCATTTCGCAAGCTGTGGCGTTCACCATCTCCTTCAGGATCCTCCGGGGTCGCGGACTGATCACGTTCGAGCGCCAGACGATCGAAGGTCTGCTCGCCTCGTGGCGACGAATCCTCAAGATCTCAGTGCCCGCGGGCCTCACCCAGATGATCACGCCGATCTCGACAGCGGTCATCACCGCGATCGTCGCATCGTATGGCGTTGCATCGGTCGCTGGTTTTGGCGTGGCGAGCCGACTCGAGATGTTCGCCGTGATGGTGATCATGGCTCTTGGTGCGGCGCTCGTGCCCTTCGTCGGGCAGAACTGGGGCGCCGGCAACAAGGAGCGCGTGGGCAGAGCGATCAGGGTGGCCATTGGGATCGCTGCCGGCTGGGGAACTTTCGTATGGCTGCTCTTCCTGGTGATAGGCCAACCGGTCGCGGGAGCCTTCAACGACAATCCTGCCGTGATCGAAGTGGTCACCGGCTACATGCTCATCGTGTTCCCCAGCTACATGATGTTGGGAGCCCTGGTGACGGTCACGAATGCGCTCAATGCGCTGCACCTGCCGTTGCGCTCCATGTTCATATCGCTGCTCCGCATGTTCGTGCTCTACGTACCGTTGGCGTATCTGGGCTCCGCGCTCTGGAACCTGACCGGCGTGTGGTGGGCAGCGTTCACGGCCAATGTTCTGGGTGGCCTGGTCGCGCTGTGGTGGTTCAGACGCACATTCGCGGGACTGGAGGCTGTGGTTCCTGCCAACGAACCGAGTCTGATGTCCGACGAAGGATCAGAGATCGTGATCGATGCGGAGACCGAGCCGCTGCCGGCGTGACGGCGGATGGTTTGACGGGGTACTTGACGCACACAAGTTACAGCACTGTGTCGTGAGGTAACGGCTGAGTGTCATGGACGCATGGGCGTCGCGGGAACGCGCAGACTCCGCAGTGGTGGCCGCATTGTGCGTTCACCGGGTCTAGTCCCTAGATTCCCTGGCGAGTGTTCAGGCAGAGGTGCACGGTCCATGCTCGAGTCCTTTGTCGCCACGGCTAGTGTCGTGGCGACATCCGCGATCGTCGCGTCCCCTTCGGTGGAGCCGACGTCACTCGCCAGTATCATGTCCACTATAGTCCCCAGTATGTTGGCCAGCGCTCTGCCGTCGAGTGTCACCACAACGGCTTCGGTGGCCACAGGCACCGTGGGAGCTCCCGGTCTCTACGCCCTTGCGGCAACGTTCACGGGTGGGCTGGCGGGGGCCACGCACGCAGACGAGCGGCGCATGGACATCTCCGGCATCGTGGTGCTCGCGATAATCAACGCCCTGGGGGGCGGCATTTTGCGCGATATCCTTCTGCAGAACTACGGTATCGCTGCGTTCACCGACTGGAACCTGCTCGCAGTCGCGCTCTCCGCAGCCGCGTTCGGCTTCTTCTTCTCGTCGTTCTACAACCGCATGTCGCGACCGTTCCTGTACCTGGACGCCCTCTCATTGGGCCTGTTCGCCGTTGTGGGCGCTGACAAGGCGCTCGCCGCGCACCTGTCCGTGATCCCCGCCGTGCTGCTCGGCGTCGTCACCAGTGTTGGCGGCGGTATGATACGCGACGTGCTGTGCAACGAGACCCCGCAGATCATGCGGCCCGGCACGCTCTCCGCTTCGGCCGCGGCACTGGGATCCGGCCTCTACGTGTTCCTGGTCACGTGGGCCAACATCGTCAAGCCGGTCGCCGCTATCGTGGCAGTGGCAGTGACGCTGCTCTTGCGCCTGATCGCGGTCAAGCGCGGGTGGCAGGCGCCCATGGCGGTGCATCTGACTCAGGACCCCAATCGCCCTTGGCGGTTTATTCGAGACAGATCGGTGAATGACGAGAATCCTCGTTCCTGATTCCCTTTTGGCATCCCGTAGCTGGTTGCTCATGCGCGTCTAAGGGAGAGGTAGCGTGAGATCGAGTCTGCTCAGACGTCCTTCAACACCCAGGTTCATGTTGAGTTGCGGATCGTCCGTCGTTCCCTCGAGTGAGTATGCGGCGGATCCGATCCCGCTCGCGGCGTCGGTCCATGCGTATGAGCGGGTCAGGGAGTACTCCTCGGCGTCCACACCGACTGCCACAAGAATGGTCTCAGCGAGACCGTCCCAAGCGTCGAGTTGAGTGATCGACGGTTCATCGGGAACGACGCCATCGCTGCGTGAGCCCTCGTCCTGGTACGTCCACTCCTCGGGTTCGTCGGCAACATACCGACGAACGACCAGTACTTCACGGCCCTCAGCGTCGCCCCACCTGACCGACCCGTATCCCTCCATGTTCTGCACGACCTCGAACTCCCCGTCATCTGGGGTGAGCGCGAAGGAGAAGTCGAGTCCGGCAGCCAACACGTCGCGATATCGCTGTTCTTCGGGCAGGGGAGTGTCGAGTCCGGCAGCCAGTTCATCATCGGCGGTCTGATCCGAGGCACCCGGGCTCGATCCCGTTCCAGTGGGGTCGTCGGCCTCACCGGCAGCGCATCCGGTGACGAGAATCGTCAATGCAATGCCCAGGAACAGGAGCACGAGAGTGCGGTTGGTCGGCTTCATGGGTCCTCCTTTTTGGGTTCTATGAATCGTAGCTCACCGAGGGCCTGTGAGGAACATGTTTCGGCCGAAGTGCCAACACATCTCAGCTATGCGAACATGACAAAGGGGTTATTGACCCCACAGGACAGGGACAACGAATTCGGCACGACGATGGGAGAGATCGTGAGCAGAGTGCTGGTCGTTTACGGAACCAAGACGGGGAGTACGTCAGGGATCGCCGATCAGATCGGCACCACTCTGACGGAAATGAGAGATACGGCCACCGTGCTTTCTACGACAGACTCGCCTGATCCAGCAACGTACGACGCGGTGATAGTCGGCAGCGGAGTGCGAGCCGGCAACTGGCACGGGTCGGTCAAGAAGTGGGTCCAAGCGAACGCGGAGACTCTCCAGACTGTGCCCACAGCGTTCTTCACTGTCGGCCTGACCCTACAGACCGATCCGGACAAGACCGATGAGGTCCGCGCGTACACCGACACGTTGATCATGGAAACTGGCGTCCAGCCGATGGACATAGGCCTTTTCAAGGGCATGAACGATCCCAAGCTCTTCAGCATGCCCGAGCGGCTGATACTCAAGGCGTTGAAGGCTCCTCAGGGTGACTTTCGCGAGATGGATGTCGTGGCTTCGTGGACTCGCTCGGTCGGGCCAGTATTGGGATTGTCGAAGTAGCGATTCTCCAGATGACCTAGTGCTGGACTGAGCGGACAGGGAACCTGATCTCGTATCCGTTCTCTGTGATCCATTGCGTCAGCGCATCATATGCGGGGCCGACTGATTCGTACGGCCCCTTGTGCATGGCGAACGCGACGGTCTCCGGATCGGTGTGCTTGATCGTTGCTTGGAACATGGTTTCCACCTCCGCGCACTCTATTCCCAAGAGCAAAGGGCATTCACACGTCTGGGGTATGATTCGGGTGGCGGCAATGGCTGCCTGCGTTTTCGTTCGCAGAGGGGAATCCGGTGTTCGTATGACGTCGATCGATACGGGCTACAGACCGTCGGTACATGGCTTTGGCTTTCGCAACAAATGGACCGAGCCGCTTTTTGGGCTCTTCCCGGTGCGGGGACTGTGCGGGGGCATGACGTTCGTGGCTCTCGACTACTTCGAGGCCGGCATGCCGGTACCGCGTGGCACCGGGCCCGATGAACTCCCTTCGGAAGGATCCGTGCTCGCGCGCTACATCTGGCGTCGGCAGATGGGCAGCATGGTCTCTGGATTCGGCTACAATGCGGTGAGTTTCCTGGTATGGACGTTCCTGCCCCAGAATGGCCGGTACGGGCTCACAGGGTTGACCCGCCGACAGATGCCCCGTCTTGTTCTGGCGCTCACCGGTGGACCGGTCTCCCTGGGACTCATCAGCGCAAGTCCCGAGCGACGCATTCTTCGCAACCACCAGGTGCTCGCATACGCGGCCACCGAGACGCCGGGCAAAGTGAGCGTGAGCGTCTACGACCCCAACTTCCCAGGCCGAGATGACATCGTGATCGAGGTCGATCTCGTGGGCGACGAGGGCGCAGTTGAGATCGTGGGCGATCGGCGCATCCCGTGGCGGGCGGTATTCGTCGAGCGGTACTCACCGGTCCCGATTCCCGAGGTCACCGTGGGCGGCGAGGGAGAGCAGCAAGGCTCGATGGTGTTGTTCCTTCTGGGCGCAGCAGCAGGGCTTCTGGCGATGCTGGGGCTGTTCCGTCTGCTGCGTGGTCGCCGCTGATCACAAGGTACGGCTGCGCTACCCTTGGGGTTACTCGACGGACATGCTCCGTATGTGGTCCAGCGGCCAATAGATGGCCAGCGCTCTTCCTTGGATGGCCGAGACGGGAACAGTCCCGAAGAATCGGCTGTCGAAACTGTTGGGTCGGTTGTCGCCCATGACCCAGATCTCGTCGGCGGGAACAGTCAGAGGCAGGTCTACCGTGCCTTTGATGGTCTTGACTCCGTTGAGATAGGGTTCGGGCAGTTCAACTCCATCGATCAGCATGTGCTCGTCCAGGATATCGACGGTCTGTCCGGCCGTGGCGATCACGCGCTTAACGAGTGGTATCTCGCCACCATTGGGGTCGTCGAACACGACAACATCCCCAGGCTCAGGATCGGAGAAGTGGTACGAGACCTTCTCGGTGAAGACTCGATCGTTGGTCATGATCGTGGATTCCATGGATGGGGTGGGAACCCACATGGCTTCGGCCACTGACACGCGGACCAGCATGGCCAGAGCAAAGGCTGCTCCAACCAGGAGTACGGTCTCCAGCAGCCACTTGGCGAATGCGCGCGCCTGGGATGGCGGCTCTTCGACAGCGGGCTCGGCCACAGGCTCGTACTGTACTTCGTCGGACATGCGTGACTCCGTTTCGACTTCTGGGTCATGGTCGCCAATGAGATTGCGACCTCTACTGTACTCCACGATGCATGCTCGATGTCGGTGTCACAGGGTACGATGTTCCACATGGACACGAGGGGGACCACTTGATGCGGACGGTCACACAAGGCGAGTTGCTGGATTTCGCACCCGAGGATCACCACGACGGGCTTCTCTTCGATGGTCTCGACATGCGCCAGATGGATCTGGCCGGCAGTCAGTTCACGGATTGCGTTTTCTTGGACTGCAATCTGGGCGACGCCAAACTCAATGGTGGCCAGCTCAAGAACTGTCGCTTCGAAGATGTCGGACTGCAGGGAACAGACTTCTTTGGCGTGCAGATCATCGGGTGCAAGCTGATGGCGGCGGATTTCACCAAGGGTACGCGGCTGGTGGCGACAGGGTTTTCGCACGTCAACCTCGACTATGCGATCTTCCGCGGAGTGAACCTCTCCGGGCTGGAGTTCTCGGATTGTTCTCTGCGTGAGGCCGATCTTTCGCTCACGGATCTGAGAGAGTCGACTCTGGTCAACTGCGATCTCGATCGAGTTGAATGGACAGGCTCTCTCACTCAAGACACTGATGTACGCGGCTCACAACTGAGGGGTCTCGATCTCCGTGTCGGACCACACGGGTTCATCTTCACAACGGGGCAGGTTGTCAGTTTGGTGGAGGATTTCGGGGTTCGCGTGATGGATATTGTCTAGGCCACTTCGGGCACAGGCGGGAATTCGCCAGCGGGCGTCCTTGAGCCTTTCTCGCCCAGATAGACCGCCATCGCGATCACGGCGCCCGCTGCGAACTGAACGGGCGTGAGTGCCTCCCCGAGCACGATCCACCCGGTTGCTACAGCTACCAGCGGCACCAGGTTGATCGCGATGACAGCGCGTGCAGCCGCAACTCGGCTCATTGCCATGTTGTACAGACCGAACGCCCCCAGAGTGACGAACCCTCCCAGGTACGCGGCTCCCAGCCACGCCTCAGGTGGGGCGCTCATCCAGGTCTCGGGGTGTGAGAGCAGGGCAGCCGGCAGAAAGAACACAGCGCCGGTGACCGTCTGTATCCCGGTGAGAAGCCAGGGGTTGTAGCGCGGGCTGAGATGTCGGATCACGAGCATGTACGCGGCACCGGCGGTCATTGCCAGGATCTCGAGCGAGTTGCCCAGGATCGGGTTGCTCGCCTGTGAGCTTGATTCGCCACCCAGAGAGAGTGCGACCACTCCGATCACCGACAGTACGAGACCGACCAGCGTCAATCTTGTGAGCTTCTCGGCCAGGAACACACGGGCGCCCAAGGCGACTAGCAGAGGTACGATGGCCGAGATCATGCCAGCTTGTGCGGAGGTCGTGTAGTCAAGTGCGAACCCCTCGAACAAGAAGTACAGGCATGGCTGGAGCACAACCAGAACGACGAGCCATTTGCCATCGCCAGGCTGACGATCCGGTTTGGGAATGCGTGACCACAAGGGCAGGATGATCGCCGAGCCGACTGTCATCCGGAACCACACGACCGCCATCGGATCGAAACCGGTCAGCGCGATCTTCATGGAGGCGAAACTCGTCCCCCACAGAACAACGGCTCCCCCCAGCAACAGCAGGGGCAGGAATGCGGTGAGCTGTGATTGTTTCTCTGCGGGCAAGAGATCTCCTCGAAGTGGATTCTCGAAGGGTATCGCATTGGGTCGGATATTGTCGTTCATCCAGTGGGTAACCCTCGTGAATGAGGGTAAGAAGAGCGGGGAAATGGGGCGGCGCAGATTCGACGCCCATAGGAAAGGAGGCCGACGATGAAGCGCCCGACCGGCGTCACGGTCATTGCGGTGCTGGCTCTCATCGGCGGGCTCTGCAGCTGTTCTTTGGCATCACCGCGTTGATGCTGGAGCGGTGGGCGTGGCCCCTGGGTGTCGGTTCCGCTGCAGCCGTGGCGATCTTCTATGCCGTCATGCTGATCCAGTTGGAGCTGGCTTGGAGCGCGTTCGTGGGAATCGTGGTCGCATTGGCGGTTCTCACCTACCTCTACACCGATACGGCGCGCGAGACGTTCGACCATATGCCGGACGTCCACGTTCACCCGTCACCGGCGTAGTGGGACGGTCGGTACGTACCGCATCATGCAGGAAGGCCGCTCAGATCCTGGGCGGCCTTCCTCAGGCGCGGCGTTCCACCGGATATCGCAGGACCGTCTTGAGCTTCTCAGGCGCCAGTCGCTCATGATCTCCCAGGTAGATCTCGTGATGATCGCCGACGAGGTCGAATCCGCGCTCGTCGGCATAAGCGATCATGCGCTCGATCGTTCGAGACTCCTGCGAGTAGGGGCCTATGTGCGTGGCTTGCACGCACTGCCCCTCGGTGAACGTCTGCACGCGAATGTCGGAAAGCCCGGCGAGGCCCTTCTTGGCCGCGACCTTGTCGCGGACCTCGTCCACGAGATCGCCCGAGACTTCTTGGGGCAGGAGGCTCATGAGGCGCCATGGCAGTTCAGTGAGGTCGACAGGAACAGCGTCACCCGGACGGGCGAACGTTTTGTAGACGCCCTCGAGAGGCATGACCTGGTAGGAGAGGTCGAGCTGCTTCTTGGCGGCGAACTTGACCGGATAGGCCAGAGCCATGAGCGTGGCGATGGCTTCCTTGAACTCGATGCCGCGAACATCGCTCCTACCGTCGATCATGAGGAACCGAAAACGAGGCACGTCCACGAAACCGAGCGATCTGGGGCTCGGCTTGTACAGATGGCCGTACTGTTTGCGGAGGTTCAGGAGAGGCATGTCACTCTGCCGTTCTGGCTAGGCGGGACGAATCTCAGTCTCCTGGACCACTTCGCTCTTGATCGTGCCGACGAGAGTGGTCAGAGCCTCGAGCACGTTGGGGCGGATGTCGCCCGCCACCATGACGTACATGATGTCATCACCGATCTCCAGATGTCCTGAGTTCAGCCAGGCACGCACCATTGAGATGCCCTTCATTCCTCGTGCGGAGGCGAGGACCTCGTTCAGTCTGGTTTCGTCGTAGGTGAGATCCATGCTGGCGACCTTGCGACCGTCGCGCGAGAATGCGCGTACCACGCCGTTATGCGCCAGGTACATTCCAACGCCGCCCGCCGAGGGGTCTGCTTTCATCTCACGCAGCCATGCATCCATGCCGGGAAACTCAACCGCAGCCATTCGGGCCTCCATGTTCAGGGTCGGGGTGCCAGTCCAGCATAGTCTGACCAGACCGGAAGTTGTAGGGATGAACGCGCGGGCCGATCGGACTATCGCCGCTTGCCGCCCCGACTCGCCGACGAGAAATCCAGCAGCAGCGGCACATCACCGGTGCGGATCGCGCCGCGATACAGGTCGTTGCCGAAGCGTTCGAACGACGGCACCGTGATCATGCCGTCCATGCGACTCGCGATACGCTCCAGCAGTTCTTCGTCGGTGAGATCCGCATCGCTGGCGAGCATCACGATGTTGCGTGTGTTGTCGCGCGGGTCGTGAGTGACGCCGATGGGGAAGGTCCAGATGTTGCGCCACACGTTGCTCGCGGTGCGGTGCAGGCTTCGGAACAGCTTGCTGTGCGGGCCGTACACCGAGCCGATCACGTTGTACGCGATCACGCCGTCCGGAGACAGATGGTCTCGGCACATCCGAAGGAACTCCTCGGTTAACAGGGGGGTGGGGACCCTGTCGTCGTCGAACGCGTCGATGAGGATGATGTCGTACGTCTCGCTGCTGTGGGAGAGGTGCGCGCGACCCTCGTCGGTGAACACGCGGATGCGGTCGTCCTCGGGCAGGTCGAAGAAGACGTAGGCGATCTCCACGACTTCGTCATCGAGCTCGACCGCGTCAATGTGCAGCGCAGGGTAATCGCGCCACATGCGCTTGACCACCGATCCGCCGCCCAACCCGATCACCAGCGCGCGAGCGGCGTCCGGTTTGACCGCGAGCGTGACGTGGAAATAGCCCACGTACTGGATGTCGGTCTCGAAAGGATCGTCCATGTGCATCGAGGACTGTTCGTTGCGCTCGAACTTGAGCAGTCGAACGCCGTGACCCTCGACGATGCGGATCCGATGGTATGAGGAGTCGTGGGTGTACATTGGCCTCTCCGGGGGAGCGCGCTCATGCGTGGGCGGCGCCCCGCAACAGTAGCAGAGGGCACCACCGCGCGCGATGCCACAGAACGTATATTCCGCAGGCGCGCTATTCTTGACTCATAGCACGCTAATGCCCACACAACTGAACACAGCATCTCCCTCTGTCCACCCCGCCTGCCAAGGAGCACTCAATGTCCAAGCTCTACCGCTTCAACATAGTCGACGTGTTCACCGAGACCCCGTTCGCGGGCAACCAGCTCGCCGTGTTCACGAACGCCGTGGGACTGTCCGACGAGCGCATGCAGGAGATCGCACGCGAAATGGGCTTCTCCGAGACGACGTTCGTGCTTCCGCCCGAGCAGGGTGGCGACCTGTGCTTGCGCATATTCACGCCGGTGAGGGAGCTGCCGTTCGCCGGGCATCCGGTGCTGGGCACCGCATTCGCCTTGGCAGGCCCGCTCCAGAGCACGCTCGTGCGCATCGAGACCGGGTCTGGGATCGTGCCGGTGCTGCTCGAGCGTGAGGGCGCCAAGATCGTGTTCGGAAGCATGCAGCAGCCGATTCCCACCTGGGAGGCGTTCGACGCCGCAGACGAGCTCCTGGCGGCTCTGGGCGTGACTGGCACCGAGTTGCAGATCGAGGTCTACGACAACGGCATCAAGCACGTCTTCGTCGCACTATCGACCGCCGATGAGGTCTCCGCGTTGCAGCCCGACATGGCGCGTCTCGCAGCGGTCGCCGGCGTAGTGGGCGTGAACGTCTTCTCGACCACCGACTATCACGTCACGACTCGCATGTTCTTCACTGACGTCGCCATCGGCGAGGATGCTGCCACCGGCTCTGCGGCCGGTCCGCTCGTCGTGCATCTCTCTCGCCACGGGCGCATCGGGTGGGGATCCGAGATCGTGATCTCACAGGGTGCTTCGATCGGCCGTCCCAGCACGCTGTACGCGACTGTCGAGGGCGATGCCGACGAGATCACATCGGTCGCCGTGGGCGGTTGCGCCGTTGTTGTCGCCAAGGGCGAGATGGACGCATAACGCGACTGCTGAGTCGCTGTGGTTGTCGGGCGTGACCCCGGCCGTGTCCTCGGCGATAATGGACAGACGATCATGACCATAGAACGCGCGCCGCGCACATGCTTTCGTCGATACGACCCGGAGGTCCTTGCCTTATGATCCCTCGCTACTCCCGTCCCGAGATGAATGCCATCTG
>JAQIBK010000210.1 GCA_027859125.1 Actinomycetota bacterium
CGCCGTCTTTTTCGTGTCCCGGGGCCACATATCGATGGGACATGTCCTATGAGGTGGTCACCGCAAGATCACTGCTACTCATCCCATGAATGGACACACCCGCGCGTGTACGGGCATGATGCTTATGAGAGGGGCTCACCACGGTGTGGGCCATCAGGGAGTCAGGAAGGGGTGGCACATGGTGTTCTCCAGAACCAAAAGAGCACTGCTGGGGCTAACTTTGGTCACAGCGATGCTCATGATGCTCGGAATGGTTTCGCCACAAACACTTGGTGATGCCGAGTGGGCGGTGGCGCCTTCACCCGATGGCGCAACGACGGTACAGTCAGTCGATTTCGTTGATGAGACAGTCGGTTACGCAGCCATGGGGCCGAGCGGCGTGATGCGCACGACGGATGGTGGAGACAGCTGGGAGACCGTTCTGACTCTTGAGTTCGCCATCAACGCAGGTCTGAACGTCACCGATGTGTGTTTCATTGATGCCAGTACAGGATGGGCTGTCGGGTTGTACTCATACCTTCCCATTATTCCGTTGGACGCAGGGGGAGCCCCCTCAGCGGCCTACGACTACTACAGCGCAGTCTATTACACAGACGATGCAGGCGAGAACTGGGAGCGCCAGGTCATCAGTGGTGACCCCGCGGAGCGCCTAAACGCGATCTCCTTTTACGGCGACATGTATGGGATGGCTGTTGGCGAGAATCAGACCGCTGCCGTCACGCGTGATGGGGGCTCGACGTGGACCACGCTCGTTAACATCGACATGCCCAGCGACATCAATGATGTGTTCATGACCTCTTCTACGACCGCTCAGATCGTCGGCAACGCCGGCCTGCTCGGTGAGTGGAAGTACAGCATGCCTATTCTTATTCCCGGAGTCGCCCCTGAGATAGTGGGCCCGTTCTGGTCGTACTCCGAGCAGATATCCGGATCGATCAACGACCTCACAGCGGTTACATTCACCGACGCCGACCGGGGTTTCGCTACGTGCGAGGCGAAGTACATCCTACAGACGAGCAACGGTGGAGACACGTGGTCCCAGGCCGAATGGTCGTCCAACCCAACTCTCTACGGGTCCACCGAGGATATTCAGTTTACTGATGCCGACCGCGGGTGGGCAGTTGGTTACAGCCGACCATTCATGGGTGAGACATCGGATCTCATCTTCAGGACCACCGATGGTGGAGCTAACTGGGTCTACGAAAGCCCGGGAACCTCGGCCGAACTCTACACAATTGACATGGTGAGTGATTCCTGCGGTTTTGCCATGGGGGAGACTGGCGCAGCGTATAAGTTTGGCGCTACCAACACGGATCGCCTCTCTGGGGACACTCGCTATGAAACGGCGATGGCGACCTCCCAGGATGCATTCGCCGACAACTCGAGCAACTACGTGGTCGTCGCCACGGGGTTGAACTTCGCCGACGCACTCTCCGCGTCCGGTCTCGCGGGCGCGTACGAGTGTCCGCTCCTGATAACCGGGAACACGCTCTCATCCGAGCTCACGGATGAGATCGATCGAGTGGGCGCGTCGAACGTGGTGCTCATCGGTGGGCCGGCAGCGATTCCGGAGGTTGTTGAAACGGATCTCGATACTGCAGGCTACACGGTCACTCGTATCCAGGGTGATAACCGCTATGACACGTCGGCCATGGTCGCAGATGAGATCAAGACGGTCACGACCGCTGGCGACGGGTTCCATCAGTCGGTCTTCATCGCACGAGGCGACAGCTTCGCCGACGCATTGGCGATTTCGCCATTCGCATATTCCGAGAAGAATCCGGTGCTGTTGGTGAGAACGGATTCGGTTCCTGTGGAGACCGAGGGCGCTCTGATCGGTCTGAATATCCAGGCGGCGACGCTCGTCGGCGGAACCGCGGCGATATCCGCAGACACGATGGATGATATCAACGACATCATCGTCAACGCCAATAGTGGTATGAGCAGCGATCGCTGGTCCGGTGCGAACCGCTACGAGACCGCTGCGGTAATCGCGCAGCATGGTATCGACGCCGGTTTCGCGGATGCGTCGTACATTGGAGTGGCGACGGGCATGAACTTCCCCGACGCTCTCGGTGGCGGCGTGGTGTGCGGTCGCAGGGGCGGCGTTCTGCTGCTCACTTCGCCCACTGCTCTGTCTCCAGATGCGGAAGACTTCATAACCACGAACATGCTGTATGACACGAGCGTTAGGGTGTTTGGTGGCGAGAGCGCTGTTGCTCCAGCAGTGACAAGCGCAATCGAAGCACTTTTCTGATATCGAGTACTCTAAGTAGTGATGCGGGGTCTCGCGAGAGCGGGGCCCCGTTCTCGATTGTGGGTAGAGTGTGTAGAGTTTGGAGCAACAGCAGATAGGACGGGAACTCGATCATGCTTACGATTCAGAACTCAGGTACAGATGGATGGCTCGCTGCATTGGCGGTCAGAAGATCACGTCGCCGTTTTGACGGAACAGCGGTATCCCCAGAGGACCTGCAGGTCCTCAGGGAGTGCATCGAACGTTTTCGGCCCACACACTCCGCCAGGATCGTGCTTCTCGACGACGCTCCCAGTGACCTGTTCAGAGGCCTGGTCGGATCGTACGGGAGAATCGAAGGTGCATCGTCGGCTATGGTCTTCATTGGTCGGCAGGATGCCCAGGACGTTCAGGAGGCGCTGGGCTACCTGGGCGAGGGTCTCGTGCTCGAGGCCACTCGACTTGGGCTGACGACCTGTTGGGTCGGGGGTCTCTTCAAACCAGGCGTTGCCCGCGAAGCTGTAGAGCTTGAACCTGGCGAGAGCGTGTACGCGGTCACTCCCGTAGGACATGCAGCGTCTACTGTTCCCTCCTCGGAGCGCATGATCTACGGAGCTGGCAAGCCCAAGTCCCGCAAGTCCTTGGAGGACATCGCTCCGGGCTTCTCGGAATGGCCATCGTGGGCACGGTCGACGATGCGTGCGGCTCAGGTGGCGCCATCCGCGATGCATCGGCAGCCTTGGCGCTTCCGCATGGAGGACGGCACCCTCGTGGTCGGCTATGACGGGGCGGGCAGCCCAAAGGTCTCGAAACGGTTGGACTGCGGTATCGCGATGCTGCACGTAGAGCTCGCTGCGCAGGCCGAGGGTGTCACCGGTACGTGGCACACTGCGCTGGAGAACCCGGACGTCGCTCGTTTCGTGCCCACATCAAAGGGGACGTGACGTAGTTGCGGATTCGCGTGCTCCAGCATGTGCCGCACGAGGGTCCAGCAGCGATCGCTGACTGGGCGGATGAGTATGGGCATGACCTGAGTGTCACTCGCGTTGATCTCGTGGGTGCGCCAGGGCCTGGGGACACATGGGATCTGTTGGTCGTTCTGGGTGGGCCCATGGGCGTGCACGACGAGATCGAGTTTCCTTGGCTGGCGCAAGAGAGGGAGTTCATCGAGCAGGCTCTGGTGCGGGCGCGGGGCGGGTCCGGTACCGTGCTCGGGATCTGTCTGGGCGCGCAGCTCATCGCCAGCGTTCTTGGAGCTACGGTGACTAGCAACGACGAGGTCGAGATCGGTTGGTACCCGGTCCGCCGCACGCACGAGGTTGTCGACGCAGCGGCGCTTTCGGCGATTCGGGACGGTCTGGACGTGTTGCACTGGCACGGAGACACCTTTGGCGTCCCGGAAGGGGCTGTGAACATTCTGGACAGCGAGGCGTGTGAGAATCAGGCGTTCGAATCATCCAGCGGGCGGATCGTTGGTCTGCAGTTCCACCTGGAGCAGACGCCTGCCTCTCTTCCGGCCATGGTCGCTGGCAACGCCGATGAACTCTTGGAGCCAGGGGCGTACATCCAGAGTGAGATGCGGATCCTGTCGGAGACAGCCTCGCATGAGGAGTGCAGAAGTACCCTGTACACTATGTTGGATACGATTGAGAGGTCTGTGCGGTAAGAGCTGTCCGCGCGGAAGGGGAGAGGGACTCAATGGGCGACATCGTCACAGTGATCGGGCTGGTCAAGCGCTTCGGAGACATGGCTGCCGTTGATGGCATCGACTTCGCGATCCGTGAGGGAGAGATATTCGGACTTCTCGGTCCCAACGGCGCGGGCAAGACAACGATGATCTCGATGATGTCTTGTCTGATACCGCCGAGTGAAGGCGACATCGTTGTCGACGGGGCCTCGGTCAACAAGAAGCCTATTGCGGTCAAGCAGGTCCTGGGTGTTGTGCCACAGGAGATCGCGCTCTACCCAACGCTGTCGGCTCGAGAGAATCTCGCATTCTGGGGCCGCATGTACGGGCTCGGAGGCAAGGCGCTCTCCTCGGCGGTCGATGAGGCGCTTGAGCTGGCGGGGCTGGCCGATCGCGCCAAGGAGCGCATCGAGAAGTACTCAGGCGGCATGAAACGGCGGATCAACATCGCTGCGGGCATTCTGCACAAGCCCAAGGTGTTGCTCATGGACGAGCCCACGGTGGGCATCGACCCGCAAAGCCGCAATCATATCTTGGGGACGGTCAAGGATCTGAACTCCAGTGGCATGACCGTTCTGTACACGAGTCACTACATGGAAGAGGTCGAGTTCCTGTGCGACCGTGTGGCGATCGTGGATCACGGCAAGATCATCGCACAGGGCTCACTAGACGAGTTGCGTCGAGTTGTGGGCGATCTGGACATCGTGAGAGTCGGCGTTGACGACACCCTCGCTCCGGAGATCCTGGATGTGATCTTGCGGCTCGACGGCGTGGAGAAGGCCGAACGTGCTGACTCAACCCTGGAGGTTCTGGCCTCTGACGGAGGGGCTGCGCTCGCCGGCATTGTGAGTGCGCTGAATGCTGCCGGCGAGAAGGTTCACTCCGCCGAGGTTGTGGAGCCGAATCTCGAGAGCGTGTTCCTGCACCTGACCGGCAAGTCGCTTCGGGATTAGGGCGATCAAGTCATGATCAAGTTCCTCGCGATAGCGATCAAGGACGTCAAGACATGGGTGCGGGATCCCGCCGCCTTGGGTATTCTGCTAGGCATGCCCGCGATCCTGATCCTGATACTCGGGTCGGCTTTTGGTGGGCTGAGTGGTGGTAACACCGGTGGCGGCATCTCAGTGGCGATCGTGAACCTGGACCAGGGGTCGTCGGCGGGCTCGGTTTCCGGGGCGAGCGGCGCATCGTCGGTTCTTGGCGACGAGGTTGTCGCGGCTCTGGTCGGGAACGATCAGCTCGCGAGTTTGCTCGACATCACAGAGTCGAGCGACCCTGAAGCCGTTCGTGCCGACGTGGAGAGGGGGGATCTCCCCGCGGCATTGATCATCCCCGCGGATTTCTCGGATCGGGTCAATTCGGCACAGTCCGTTGAACTCGAGGTGCTGCGTGACCCGGGTTCGGAGCTGGCGTCCGGAATCTTCGAGACAGTGGTGCGTTCCATAGCGACCGAGTTCTCGCGCATATCGGTGATCGCCCGAACAGCCGGAGCGGCGGCGGCACAGGCGGACTCCAGCCAGGTGGATATCACTGGTGCGGTCGTGAGCCAGGCTATCGAGGCGGCGGCGTCAGAAGATGCTGTGGCTCCGATAGCCATCACGGCAAGCGAGGCCCAGGAGGCCGATGCGCAGGGCGAGGGATCGCTCGACTACTTCTCGGTGTCAATGACGTCGATGTTCCTTCTGTTCGCGTCGATGTTCGGAGCCTTCTCGTTCATCACCGAGAAGCGCGAGCTCACCATGTCTCGCTTGCTGACCACGCCCACGCCGGGGAGCGCTTTCATCGGCGGTAAGATGCTTGGCATCTTCATGCTGGGCATTCTGCAGTTCACGGTGCTCTATGTTTACACGCGAACCATGATGGGGGTCAGCTGGGGCGACAGTGTCGCCGGCACCTGGATGATGGCGATCGGCGA
>JAQIBK010000288.1 GCA_027859125.1 Actinomycetota bacterium
GGCATAGCCTATGAACAACGTGGGCGGATGGATGATCATCGCCCAGTGCTGAAGAAGCGGGTTCATCGCCGCGGCGATCAGCAACTCACCGTTCGCACCAAGCCAGTTCGCAGGCGAGAGCTTGAAGGGGTCGTTGGTCTCCACGAACAGTGCAACTGTGAAGAAGATGAGCACGATATTCATGACCGCAAGACCCATGTTGGAGAGTTCGTCGGTCTTCTGGATGCGTCGGTAGGCTATGTATGCGGCAAAGAGCGTGATCAGCCACGCCCAGAAGAGCAACGAGCCCTCCCGACCGGCCCAGATGCCGGATATCTTGTACAGCCACGAGAGGCCGGACACGTCGGTCGAATGGTTCGACGCGACATACATGAGCGTGAAGTCTTCGCGAAAAAATGCAGCGATCATCACGAAAACGGACACGGTGAACGCGCCGAACGAGCCGAATGTGGCCAGGTAGCCGGTGTTGGTCAGACTCTCACCGTCCTTCTCACCCAAAGCGCGGCCCCAGAACAGGGAAACCACTGCGACGAGGGCTGCGACGCCCCCGAGTCCCATGAACAAACTGCCGATAGTGGCCATACGTGATGTCTCCAGTCTTGGTTGTCGGAATACAGAACGAGTCCCGCACTCCGCGGGACCCGGTCAGTGTCTTTGTCTCTACTTCTCGCTGTCAGAGAGCGAAACCTCGACCGCATGGAAGAAGTCGTCGTCACGCATCTCGCCGTCGATCACAACCGCCGAACCCTCGGCGATCCCGGCGGGCAGGCCTCCGTCGAAGGCGATGCCCAGCTTGTCGCCGTCCTCGGTGGCTGCGATGGCGAATCTCGAACTCCCGCCAGCGGGCTGGATGTCGGACACGACGATACCCGTGACCGTGACCTGATTGCCAATCAATCCTGGGCCCGACTCGAACACATCAGTGACACTCATCGCACCTGTGGCGGAGCCATACTTGCTCGGACATTGTGTGAACATGTCGGTAGCATCGATCGTCCCGTCGGCAGAAAGGACACCTGTGACGATCGCGATCACCCCGTCACCAAAAGTGTCCGGCGCATTGCCGTTGTAGACAACATTGATCACCGGACCGTTCGCATCTTCCTCATCACGGATCTCGAACCGCATGGGCTTGACTCCCATATCCCAGGATCCGTCGATCACGATGCCTGAGACACGGACACGCTCACCCACCAGCGTCACATCGTCCAACGCCTCGGACACCGATCGGGCATAGGAGCCGTCACCGGATCCCGCTCCCAGAATGATCGCGCCGACAGCCACCAGTATGATGGCGGTGACGCCAATGAGTCGTACTCTAGCCCGCTTGTTCACGCGCATCCACTCCTTGCGACGGACGCAACTATGCCTTTGTGCGAAGTGCCGGAGTATTCGCCACGCCACCACATTGGGCGTGAGCCAGAAGCCACACCGCTACCGACACCTGCTTACCTGAACAATCGAATACTACCACCCGGACACGTACTGCAACAGTCCGGGAACGCAGTCTCGCTCACGGATACGCAAAGCAAAGACGATGCCGAGACTAGAGAACATACCGCAGCAGGTATTCAACATCCTTGCACCTCAGACAGCGCTGGCGGCGCTCCCCTGCTGAAGCCAGGTCACGTCAGGCGTGAATCCCATCTGCTGAACCATGCCCATATACACCTCTGGGGGCAGCTCGCCATCCGCGCCCGCGAGGGCGACCATGGCGGCTTCCATTGCGTTGGTTCCGAAGGATCGACCCTCCAGGCGCGGCGTCGAAGTCACAAGCAGCTCCACTCTTCGACCACGGAGATCCTCGACATCCGCCGCGGTGGTCGTGTTGGTGATGACCCAGGCTCCGGTCATGTCCGAAGGCATGAACTTGCGCACGTAGAGGTAGTCCCCGGCGATCACATCGTTGGAATGGTACAGATCGGCCTTGGTCTCCTGCGCGGGGCGCTCCTGCTCTTCTCCTGTCGGATAGAGCCATGTGAAGGGCAACTTGGTCGCGACGGGCGCGACTACTCTGATCATGACGTGAAGTGTGGGGCGCCTATGAATGAGCACAGGCACTCCAAGAGCATAGAGCAGGTCCCCGTAGCTCATCTCGCACCCTGCTTCGTACAAGGCCTCGGCCATGCCATATCGATCCACGGCCGCAGTCATGAGTGCTCGCTTGCCTTTGAGGTCCAGACGCAGTTCCTTGGACATCCATTCGACCGCACGTGCCTCCAGCACGTGCTTGAGACCGGTTCCGTCCACGACTGGAGTCTTGGTGACGCCGGATATCATGTGCTTCGCGTCGCGAAAGAAGTACTCGCGGGTGCCTATTCGCAAGAGCAGATCGATCCCGCCCATTCCCAGAGCATCAACATGCCCGTCGAGCTCCTCGAAGCGCGCTTTGGCCGCGGCAACATCACCGTCCGTGCCCTCACGCCTGATGCGAACGCGTTGCCCCAAGAGATCCAGTTCGACCTCATGGTCTCTGGTCGATGACCCGATACTGACACTCACGACTTCCTTGACCCGACTGCTCACTTGGCAAGCCCTCCCCTAGACGTTGCGCTCCCATATGAGCATGAGGCCCCGCAACGTGAGGTCGGGGTCAACGTGCTCGATCGTCTCGCACAGCGAGGACATCTTGCGTGCCAGCCCGCCGGTCGCCACAACGGTCGCCTTGGCCCCCAACTCGCCATGTACGCGACGCACCAGCCCATCGACCATGGCCGCCTCGCCAAGCAGAAGGCCGGCTTGAACCGACTCCCGAGTGTTCGTGCCGATCACGCGATCGGGCGCTTCGAGATCCACTTCGGACAGGCGAGCCGCCCTTGAGAACAGCGCCTCGGCTGAGGTTTCCACACCGGGGGCGATCGCTCCGCCCAGATACGATCCATCCTGGGCAACGACATCAATCGTTGTGGCAGTCCCGAAATCGACTATCACGACCGGTCCGCCCCACTTCTCGAATGCCGCGACACCGTTGACGATTCGATCCGCACCGACTTCATGCGGATTGTCGTAGTGAATCCGCATACCGGTCTTGAGTCCGGGACCCACGATCTTGGGCGTTCGCCCGGTCGAATCCATGACAACCGCCTCGTATGCGGTTGTCAGCTGTGGCACCACGGATGACACGATGACACCACTGACGTTGTTCCATCTGAGTCCCTCCAGCTGGAGCAGACCACCTATCTTGACGCGCAGTTCATCGGCCGTCAGAGAGGCGTCAGTGGAGATTCGCCAGTGCCCACCAAGATGGTCACCTTCGAACAGACCTAGAACCGTGTGTGTGTTGCCCACATCGACTGCGAGGATCACGACGCCTCCTTGGTGATTAAACAGCACGGTAACGCTGGGAGTATCCCCTCACACCCGATGGTATCATCGCGTCGCCTACCTAGGAGGTGTCCGCCGTGAGCAACCCCGCTCGCATTCTGGTCGTCGACGACGAAGACTCCATCATTCAGTTCGTCTCTTACAACCTCCGCAAGGAGGGCTACGAGGTGGAGACGGCCACGGCTGGCGACTCCGCACTCGAGCTGTCCAAAGAGACGGACTTCGACCTGATCGTACTCGACATCATGCTTCCCGGCATGGACGGATATGAGATCTGCCGTCGCATCCGCTCGGGTGGCAGCGATGTACCTGTGCTGTTCCTCTCCGCTCGAGACACTGAACTGGACAAGGTTGTCGGCCTTGAGCTAGGTGGCGACGACTATCTGGCCAAGCCGTTCGGCATTCGCGAGCTTCAGGCTCGCGTCAAGGCGCTGCTGCGCAGGTCCGCCTCGGCCGGATCGGGTTCGCGCGACTATGAACCCACGGGCGACATCATCGAGATCGGCGACATCACACTGGACGAGGCTGCCCACACCGCCGTCAACGGCGAGACCGCGATCGATCTCACCCCACGCGAGTTCGAGCTTCTCGCTTCGCTCATGAAGCACGCGGGCAAGGTGCTCTCACGCGAGCAGCTGCTCAAACAGGCATGGGGCTGGGAATACGTGGTCGAGACGAAGACGGTCGACACTCACGTCAAGCGCCTGCGCGACAAACTGATCGCAGCGGACGTGGACCCGGCCGTCATCGAGACCGTGCGTGGCTACGGCTACCGCATCAAAGCATAGGTCGATGCCGATGAGCACTCCTCGGAGCATGCGTCCGTACGGTAGTCGCTCATGAACGCCTCGATTCGCACGCGCCTTCTGCTCTCGCTGCTGACCGTCGCGGTGTTGTCCGCCGCAAGCCTCTCCTTCTACTTCCTGGATGAGCTCGAGTCCTACGGGTTGCGCAAACTCGAGGAGCGCCTCGCGAGTGAAGCGCGCATCACAGCCGGATTCGCCGAGGAGATAGGACTGGCTGATACCGAGGCTCTGGATCGTGCACTCAGTCGGATCGATCCGGTCCTCAACGCACGCGTGATCGTGGTGGACATGAACGGCATGGCCGTGGCCGACTCCAGCGGGGACATGAATGCGACCTACGGCGAACGAGTCGAGGTACAGAACGCTCTGGAGGGAAAGTACGGCTCGTACACCCGTACCTCGCCCAACGGAAAGCTGGCGCTCTATGTCGCCTTGCCGGTTCGTGATGGCGACGAGGTCATCGGGGCCGCGTACACCTCCGCGCAAACCTTCTCGATCCTCACGCTCTTGCGTGACTATCGCATCAGACTGCTCTGGGTCATCGGCGCTTTCGCAGCGCTGACGCTGGTTGTGGCCGAGGCTCTGGCACGCTGGCTTTCACGTCCACTCAGAGACCTGGAGAGCGGAGCCAACGCATTCGCCGCCGGCCAACACTCCGTTCGAGTCAGACCCGTGGGAAGCCGCGAGACTCAGGCGGTCGCCATCGCCTTCAACCAGATGGCCGACGAGGTCAGTCGCATCATGATCGAGCTGCGCGAGGAGGAGAGGCGCAAGTCCCGGTTCGTGTCGGACGTGAGTCACGAACTGCGCACTCCGCTGACAGCGATCCGCGGCGCAGCCGAGACTCTTCTCGACGGAGACGTTGAGCCCGAGGAGGCCGACCGCTTCCTGTCGACCATGGTTCGCGAATCCGAGCGTCTTGGGAGGCTCGCCAACGATCTTCTCACCCTACAGCGGATCGAGGGGGCGACCGGCGAGATCATGCTGCGTCGAATCGTGCTGCGCTCTGTCGCAGAACATGCCACCGCCGCTCTCGAGCCACTGTTCGAGGAACGGGAGATCGACGTGCAGATCGTGGGCGAGGCTCCGGACATCCTGGGAGATCCGGACCGGATACAGCAGATCGTGGCCAACCTCACCGATAACGCGAGCCGCGTCATGGAGCCGGGCGGCACACTCACCATAGAACTCTCAGAGGACAAGGGCTATGCGGTTCTCGCAATCGTCGACGAAGGTCCCGGTCTTGCCGACGAGGACCTGGAGCGACTCTTCGATCGCTTCTACCGAGCCGATCGCAGCCGTGACCGACTGACTGGCGGCGCAGGCTTGGGCCTGGCGATCGTCAAAGCGATCGTCGGCGCGCACGCTGGCGATATCCGTGCGGAGAATCGCGTGGACACACACGGCGCGCGATTCATCATGCGCTTCCCCGCTGCGCCAGAGTAGGCGACCGACCCCGACTCGTGGGGCCCGGGCCCGACACGGTTCTGTACTCCGTTCGTCACCCGAGCGTCACTCTCAAGACATCGCCTCGCCACCACACACGATCACAATCGAACAAGGACACAATAGGCACACAGGTGTGCGCAACCAGCATATGCGCGCCGAACGCGACAAGGGGGCACGGAAACATGACCACTCCACGACTGGTGGGTATCGGCTTCATCTTCGCTTTGGCCGCGATAGCATGGTTCATCCTGGGAGGTTCGGTCGACTACCGCACCAACTCGGCGGGAAGCACCGGGCGCGACGCCGTCGCCGGTCTCTGGGGTACTTCGCAGGAACAGTTCGCCCCCACCTTCGTGCTCGATGGCGCGCCCCTTGAGATTCGATCAAGCCGCGTTAACGCGGACTTCGCTCTGGACCAGCGCAAGAAAGGTCTTCTCTGGTATGCCACGTACGCCGTGGATTTTGACGCCGAGTACGGCATTGAGAACCCCATCGGCGACACCGCGCGCCAAGTGAGAATGCTGTTCACCTTCCCAGACGCCAACGGGGCATACGATGGCTTCGGTGTAGAGGTCGATGGTGAGGCCCAGCGCATCAGCTATGAAGAGGGTCAGGCCGTGACAGAATTCACGCTCGCGCCAGGCGCATCGGCACAGATTCGCACCGGATACAGCACTCAGGGTCTCGATGAATGGCGCTACGCGCCTACGCGCGGCGGCGTAGGAGTCATAGATGACTTCGCGCTCAACATGACCACCGACTTCTCTGAGATAGACTTCCCCTCGGACACAGTGTCTCCCACCGTGAAGACCGAAACGGACGGCGGGTGGAGCCTGGAATGGACATACGACTCACTGGTGAGCGGCCGTCCCATCGGGCTCGTGATGCCGAAGCCGCTGAACCCGGGACCCGTCGCATCACGCATATCGTTCTTCGCGCCCGTTTCACTGCTGTTCTACTTCGCGGCGCTGATTCTCACAGGCGCGATGCGAGACGTGCGCATCCACCCCATGAACTACGGCTTCCTGGCAGCCGGGTTCTTCGCATTCCATCTGCTCTTCGCCTATCTGGTGGATCGTATCGACATCAATGTGGCGTTCGTGATCGCGTCGCTGACCTCACTCGTGCTATGCGTCAGCTATCTGCGGCTGCTGGTCAAAGATCGGCGTGCGCTGATCGAACTGGCACTGAGCCAGTTCATCTTCCTGGTGGTGTTCTCGTACAGCTTCTTCTTCGAGGGACTCACCGGACTGGCCGTCACGATCGGATCCGTGATCACACTCGGGTACTTCATGGCCAAGACCGGTCACCTGGACTGGGAGGAAGTATTCAACAAGGGCGCCGAGGAACGACGCAACCGAGCATCGGGTCGGCTGCTCGCACAGCAGCCCATGAAGATGCCCACGGCGACGGCCACCCCTACCGGAACGCCGCCGCCTCCGCCCTCAGACGAGTTGCCGCGCGGCTAGCAGCGATCCAAAGACAGTGATGTGTGTCCGGGGTCGGCCTTTGAGAATGCTTCGAGGGTCGACTCCTGGCATGTGAAGAGGATGATCTGCCGAGCCTGCGCGAACTCAGTGATGATACGAGCAGTCTCGATACGACGCTGCTCGTCGAAGTTGACCAGCACAACGTCCATGAGCACCGGTAACGCACTCTCGGGTCCGCTGAGACTCTCGAGATATGCGAGTCTCAGCGTCAGATAGAGTTGCTCGGCTGTGGCTGTGGAGAGTTGATCCTGCCCGCGCGCGGGAGCGTCGTTACCCCTCACAGTGAGTTCGAACTCGCCCAAAGGGCTGAGAACCTCGCCGTAACGCCCCTGTGTGATCTGCTCGAACAGCGAGGCTGCGCGCGCAACAACGGCAGGCTGTCGATCACGCTCGTAACGGCGCAACGTGGTCGAGATCAATCGTGCGGCGACTGCACGAGTCGCGTACTGCTCACTTGCGGCCCGGATCCTCTCGACCAACGCGGACTCCTCGAGCGACAGACGAGCCAGAGTGTCGTCGTCCGCCACCGCGGCCAAGCGCTCACCAAGACGAGATCGCTCATCACGCAGTGCATCGTGGGTCTCTTGCAGTCGCTCGACCTCACGGGCCGAACCCTCTGAAGCAGCCTCCAGATCTGCGAGCGTGATCACATCGGGAATGTTCACGCCCGAGATCGTCTCTGCGATCCGCAACCCGATTCCCTCCAGGTGCTCCGTTCTGCGCGCCAGCTCCTTCTCCGCGATCCCGACCTCGCGTCTGGCATCTTCACGTGAGAGTGATTGCTTGGCGGCAGAACGAGAGCGCTCCGCTGCAAGCCGCACCAGCGCAGAGACCTCAGAGAAGCCTTCCTCGTTCACGATGTCGACACCGGTCTGCACTGCACGATGTGAGAAAGCCTTGCACTGTGCATGGGACTTTGTAACCTGCGCAGAAGTACGATCCATCTCACGAGCGATACCTTGAGCCTCGCGCACTCGACGAACGAGCGAGGGAACAGTCAAGGGATCCCCTGCGGCGAGTCCAAGGCCAAGCGCTGTCAGAGTCTCTTGGCACCGGGTCTCAGTGCTCTTGAGTTGGGCGGCGGCGTCAGAAACGACCCGCTCGACATCGACCGCCGCCGAGGAGACGTCATCATGATCAGCGAGCGCGTCGCGCACCGCGTACAGAGTCTGCTTGATATCGAGACCGTTGCTGGCCGAGGGGATATCGACCAAGCCCAGAATATCCAGATACGCGGAAACGTCTGAAGGGTGCCTGCGACGAACCACGACAACTGCAAGTACGAGAGCGACGAGAAGCACCACACCGCCAACGATGGCAATGGGCCAATCACGCTTCCAGACAGCCCAGCTCGAGAGTCCCGCACCGGCGAGGCTGAGAAGCAAGGAGAGCACGAGCGGCAATACTCCGCCGCGAGACGATGGCCCAGCGGCGGCGAGCAGACGGTCGACAGCCTCGATCCTCTGCGCGACCACCGCCGAAACGCCAGGTTCGTACTGCACACCTATTGAAGCCACTGCTGTTGTTGCCACGACGCGTGCGTCCGCTTCCCGGTCGTGCGCCAGTCGTGCGCCTTTCTCAGCCTGCTCATGAGCGTCCAAGGCTCGGCGATACTCCTGTGCGCACTGCTCTGCCGCATCCTCGACCTGGCCTGCAGTCGGTACGGCGGCGACGCTCACGGCGTCCCATCCGTCACCGACACGCTCGACGGCTTCAAGACTTGCAGACTCAAGCTCATCGAGCCGCTCGACAGAAGCTGCCAGCTGCGTGCGGGCACCCTCGAACATGTCGAGGTGAGCCACGAGTTCGTTGAGCTCATCGAGCCGGGCGAGTGCCTCGTCGTCGACCACTACGGCGTCCGCTGCGGCCAGCAGTGAATCGAGCTTGCGCTGCAACTCAGGAATCTCTTTGCGCTCGAGTTCGACGCGCTCCTGCTGCAACTGCGCGACCCCCGCGATGGCTGACTCGATCGCGGCGAGATGCGCACGGGAACCCGCAAGTTCCTCACCGGCCAGCGACACCTTGTCCTCGAGTTCACGCAGACGCTCGCGGTCCGCCTGCGAACCCTGGGCCTCGGCTCGCTCGGCACGAATCTCTCGGCGTTTGTCGGCAAGCTCGCGAATCATCTTGGGCACAGGCTGAGCGCTTCCGCCGGGTTTGTAGAAGGCGGAAGCCTCCTTCTCGAGCCCCAGATACGCATCGCGAGGATTGGCCGACAGACCGGCGACGGTCGCGTGCAGATGCGAATGGATGCTCTTGAGAGAGTCGAGCTGAGACAGCTCGGAGAGCCCGAAGCCGAACACTGCGCGGTAGACTTCGTCGGACACTCCACCACAGACGCGGGCGAGGAACTCGTCGGCATTGGCGGGACCGTTGGGGCCGACGGCGACCGCAATCCCGCCACCCTTTCCATCAGAACGCTCCAGCGTCCAGGTCTCGCCATCCAAGTCGAACTCTAGAAGACCGGAGCGCAGGCCGTCGGCTGGCTCGTAGTGACGCTCTGCCCTGCGCTTGTCCGTGAAGCCGTACAGCATGTGTCGCACGAGGGCCGTGTACGTGCTCTTGCCGGCCTCGTTGGGACCGAAAACAACGTTGAGTCCGTTTCCCAGACCGGTCAGGCCGGTGTCGATCAGTGCGCCGAAACGACGCGCCTCGATTCGCTTGATCCGCATATCACTCCACCTCCTGCAGCAGCAGGTCGAGTGCGGCATCACGGGCCAACAGAATCAATGCATCCGCGTCGATCTCAGGCTGCGCCTCTGTCGGAACCTTGCTCAAGAGCGACTCCAGAGCCTCTTTGACGAAATCATCCGCTTCACCTGAATCGATCAGTTCCTGCGCATCACGCAAGAGGTCTCCGATGAAACCGGGGTCAGCTGACAACGCATCGACATCGACGGCAGGTCGCGTGCGATCGACGGCGCGGTCTATCCAGACCCACGGAACGCGCTCCATCTGGTCGCCGGACACGTCCTCGATCAGGGCCGGGAGGTCGCTTGCGCCCAACAGCCGATGCACGGCGGTGCGGCCCGTCAGCTCGAGCCTGACGATGGCGGGGTATTGGGCGTCAGTGCGAACCCGCTCGCACGCGGAGATGATCGCGCGACGAACGCCATCCGTGTCGAAGACCTCGCGGAGATCGATCGCGACGTTCTCCCAGCGTAGCGGTGCCGTTGAGATGAACTCAGGTGTTGCGTGACCGCGACTCGCCTGGACCAGATAGCATCCTCTTGCACCCGACTCGCCCGGGTCGAGCCCCTGCGGGCTTCCGGAGTACACGACGACCGGACTCTCGGCGGATACGATCTCAGGCAGATGAATATGACCGAGGGCCCAGTAATCCATGTCCGCCGCACGCAGATCGGCGATCGAGCACGGTGCATACGGGTCCCAGCCTTCGCGGTCGCCCACGTTCGCGTGCAGGATGCCCACCGCTATCCGATCGCCTGCAACGCGCTCGAACTGCTTGGCGACATTCTCCAGCACCTCGCGTGCAGGGAAGCTCCAGCCATGGATCGCACATGTGGCGCGATCCTGCCGCTGATGGACCACCCGCTCCACCTGATCCGATGAGAATATGTGCACGTTGTCGGGCAGATCGACCCAGTCATAGTGTCCGTCGCCGGGATCGTGGTTTCCTCGGGTCATGTAGACAGGGATATCCGATGCCTGCAGTCGCTCCATTGCACGCCGGAACGCATGCTGGGCGGCCGGGTGCGGGGAGGGACTGTCGAAGACGTCGCCAGCGATCGCGAGAAAGTCGACATCGCGGTCGATGCAGATGTCCACGATCCGATCAAGAGCGCCGGCACTCGCAGCGAGCAGGGCATCACGGACGCGAGGATCTGCAGCCTGCACGCGCTTGAACGGCGCACCAAGGTGCATATCCGCCGCATGGATGAACCGTACCGAATCGATCACGCGCATTCTCCCTGAGCGACAGTGTCCACTTCCGTGACCCATCTTAGAGGCACGGTCTGACATGAACCATAGCGGATCATGAATGCGACTCACACCGTCGGCACGCCGGCCTCACACCACGCGGGCACGGCGCAGCGACGAGGCCACTCCAACGGCGACGACCGCCTTGGCGACGTCGAGCGCTATGAACGGCGCCACACCGGCAACGAACGCAGCACCCCAGCCCATGCCCGTCACGAGCGTCAACTGCGCCCAGCCGACCGCGTAGATGGCCAGAACGCCTATCGCAACGCCCGTGCCGTCGGCGACGACCCGCGGTGCCCGACTGCCAAGGAATCCGCTCACGAGCGCGACCAGGATCGCCGCCACGAGAAAGCCGATGAGATACCCGCCTGTCGGTCCCGCTATCCATGCGAGTCCTGCGCCGCCGCCGGAGAAGACCGGGGCCCCGAAGGCTCCGACCGCGAGATAAGATGCGACCGCCATCCCGGCGAGTCGAACCGGCAGGACGAGGCCGGCCAGCAGCACGATGAACACCTGTAGCGTGACCGGAACGGCACCTGCCGGTATCACGATCCACGCGCTTGCAGAGAGCAGAGCGGCGAACAGGGCTGCGACCACGGTCTCGCGAGTACGTCCTCGAGACCGGGGCGGTCGCTGTGTGGGGTTCGTCGGCATTGGGGCTCCTTGTTGTAAACCTATGACTAAATACTGGTTTACGGTAGCTGGGAGCCGATTCGGTGTCAACGCATGCGGGTCAGTCCGACGAACTCCTCTAGCGCAACCCGGTGAGGTCGGCGAGCCGTCCTGCGATCATGGGCTCGTCCCAGATACCCGGCTGCTCGCCCAACGCCACAAGGATCGCGGCGGCAGTCTGATGGCGGCCCTCGGGCGTCATCTCTCCTCGGCGGTTGAGGTAGTCACGCACGAGCTCCGTGGTTTCCGGATC
>JAQIBK010000244.1 GCA_027859125.1 Actinomycetota bacterium
CACTCCATGGGATCAAGTTCATTGCCCCGGAGGTTTCGAGCAAAGAGCTACTGATGGCCTCTCAGGTTGCTGCCACCATTACGGGGACCATCGCCTGGGAGGCCGCCCTGAATCACAAGCCTGCAATGTACTTTGGCTATCCTTGGTATCAGGGGTGCCCAGGCACAACGAAAGTCTCATCGGCTATCGAGGTTTCAGCAGTACTGAATGACCTCGAGAGTGCAACCGCGACCCAGCTGGCGATCAACGCATTCCTGCACGCGTTGGCCGACGCGACCTTCCCCTACGCTCAGAACGCTTGGGTGCTCAGTCCGCCACCGGCCAGTGATACAGAGCAGTTCAATGGAATGATCGAAGCGCTGACATGGTGGCACATCAACCGGTACATGGCCCAAGAATCAGAACCGATCATGGACGATCGACCAAGACGGAGTACCTGGAGAACACTATGACCCGTGTGCTGTACGCGTACTGCACCAAACCAGACGTACCCACTCGCATAAAGGCACTAGAAGTCGACTTGGGATGGCAGCCCGCGATGATCATCACATGCTCGGCCCTAGAGGCAGCACTCGCTGATATGTATCCCGAGGTCCCCGTCTACAAGCGGAATGACTTCACCGCGGCAGTCTCCCCGATCGAAGCCGCAGATCTGAATGCCGGCAGCCTGATCGAGGATTTCGAGTACCTTCGACCCTTCATGGGGCAGGCTCTCTCGATGATGGAGCGCTTTGCGTTGCATGACACGTTCACATATCGGGAGAGAATGCGCTACTTCCGAAAACTCATACATGAGTGGGGAGCAATACTCGATCAGATGAAACCGGATGTCGCACACTTTGACGAGACGCCCCACGGTGTGTTGTGGCTGGTTATATACCACCTGTGCAAGAGACGGGGAATACCAACTATCTGGTTCGTTCAGACGGGCTTCACGGGACGCAACCTATTGGGCGACACCATCGGCGGCACGCCATTGGGACTTCTGTTCTCAGAAGATGCTCCAAATAGGACACACCCTCCACCAGCAGTTCCCGAGGCCTTAACGCGCAGGATTCAGTCGCTGCGCGAGGGCGAGGACTTCTCCCATTGGTACATGGACAAGCAAACGGCCTTCACTGAATCAATGAACAACAGCTCCTTGTTGCCCACACTGGGCAGAGCCCTTGGCAGGGCCAAGAAGATTACTCGCCCCAGCAAATGGCCTCGCTACACTCGGTACGTGTGGCGCAGTATCTTGAGAGTAGTGACCCGTAGAGCATGGCTGAGGCAACCGAATGAGGATGATTCTTTCTTTCACCCGCCCGTCAAGGACTCGGTGCTCACGAACCAGCAGGTGATTCAACAGCTTATGTATCGCAGTAGATACAAGCGCGAACTCAAGGCCTCTTATGCTGAGTTCATCGCCCCGATTGAGTTCAATGATCTTGCCTACGTCTATTTCCCTCTTCACTTTCAGCCGGAGCGAACCACCAATCCAGAGGGCGGGATACTCCGAGACCAGTTCATCGCCATATCCACCATTCATGACGCAATGCCAGAGGGATGGCTGTTACTGGTGAAGGAACATCCAACACAGTTCAACCAGAATCCCGTATTCGCTACCCCCAAAGGCCGTGCGCGGCGCGACTATGAGGACCTTGTCAAACTGCGCCGCGTTCGCCTTGTCAGCACCGACATCCCAAGTTCTTCGCTCGTCCGAGACTCAAAAGCCACCATTTCGATCACGGGGACAGCCTGTTGGGAGGCCGCAATCAACGGCGTCCCCGGCATCCATATGGCACACACGTGGTACGAGGGATTTCCGAACACTCACTTCATGCCGGGATTCAATGATCTCAAGGCATTCTTCGATCAGATTGAAAACTATCTACCAGCACCGCGCGAGCAAGAGCATCGATATCTTGAGAAGTTCATTACGTCGTCGTTCCAATTCGAGATTGGCGAGCAAGAATTCCCTCCAGGCACATTCTCAAGCTCACAGCAGGCCGAGGGTGCCGTATCTGCGATGCGCTGGTGGGAGACTACGCTCAAGTGATCCGGCGTATACAGGTAGATGGGATGCCATGGATAAAGGAGAAGCAAAAGTGATGTTGATTGAGCATAGTGCACGGACGTTGAACATCCCCACTGAAACATTCATGGCTTGGGGGCAACCGACTTCGCTCGTGTTCACGCGCCATCCAGATGATCCAGACAGACTACTGATCTCGATTCCCCAACCGGATGCCCATCAACCCGCTACCCTCAGATCTCGGCTCGCCCTCAGATCTCGCATCCGGCGGCTTGCCGGTCGATCCTCTGCGCCGCCGAGACCTACGCTTCAAATAATCACTCTGATCAAGGTAGACGCACTGGGCGGGCTGGCGCGCTTCTCTGACGATCAGGACTTGATTCCAGATGGCACCTACTTGCCCGCCAACTATCATCCTATGTACATGCTGTGTCCGTTCTCTGTGCAGGGGCAAGGCTCCAGCGCCAGCCAAAAGGCAGATGCCAACCGCACGACATGGACGGGCATCACTGGATACCACGAGCACTTGCCACTCGCGAAGCAGAACGATGCATCGCACGCGGTTTCGTCTCTGCTCGTAGATATGATTGCCTCACGCCTCGACAAACCATCTACGATTCTTGAACTTGGCTGCGGGGCTGGACGCAATTTGTGTCGCCTCAGCAAGGCCTTCCCTTCTGCGGACATCGTCGGAATCGAGATTAACCCCAACGCTGCGAGCGCGCTTACGCTGCCCGAAAACGTAAGAATACAGCAGGGCGACGTCCTCTCTCTGGACTGGGAGACCCTAGGACCCTTTGATGTCATCCTCACCGCCGGTTTCCTGATGCACATCAACCATAGCGATGTTCGCCCACTGATGTTTCGCATCAACGAATCATGCAGTTTTCACGTACACTGGGAACTCCATGGGCCGTCCTACGCATGGGAC
>JAQIBK010000242.1 GCA_027859125.1 Actinomycetota bacterium
TCTCGGCGACATCGATGACCACGATGTCTTTTGCCTTCTTGTCGTCGGCGATACGCGCCGCTAGAAGTGCGAAATCCTTGGAATTCAGTGGTTTCTCCTTCGTTCAGTGCGCGATTGCGCACGATGTCCTACTGGCTTGTGAGGGCAGTGAAATCGGCGCCCAGGATCACTATCACATCGGCCACCTGCTGATCGGTCCGCTGCTCCACTATGGTACCCGTGCCAAGCACATCTAGCACGCCTTCACCCGTGCCGGGAATATCATTCTGCACCACGATCTGTGTGATCTCGTAATCGAAGTTGTCCGCATTCTTGGTATCGACCACACGATATCCACTCCGGATCATCAACTGCGCCGCCTCGCCGGCCACGCCAGGCTCTCCAGAGCCGTTGTACACGATCACGCGGATGATGTCAGAGTCGCTGCCCATAGTCACGCCCCACCACGACTGGAGCAGGTCCGCGACCAGCTCGCGCTGGGGCTCGAAGTACGTCTGAGCGCCAAGAGTTATGGGCTTCACCGGCAGGGGAACGAGCGCCACCTTGCTCGTGGATATCGCATCGAGGCGCTCTGCAAAATCAGTCTGCTCCGACTCTTTCAGGTTGGTGTCGAGCACAGCGTTCATCACACCCGCGAGCGACTGCGTTTCGAGCGCGCCTTGATAAACCTCCTGGGAGACGCTGATGTACTGGCTGAACTGGACACCAAGAAAGTTGGAGACTGCCGCCATGGAGACGTCCGCGCCGGCCGCGAAACTATCACCCACCCTCTCGAAGCCCTGACCGGGAACTTCGATGAACGCCGCGTCGGGGATCGCTATGCCGAACACCTGTTCATTGTCGGGCTCGACACGAACTGCAAGGAACCCTTGAGCCACCCCTTCGGAGGAACCGATTATGAGCAGGTTGTCGCGGGCCTTCTCCTCTTGAACATCAGGCGATGCGGCGACATCCGCAGCTTGCTGTGCCTGCCATCTCGCAATCGAGTTCACTCCGTTGGCAATGATCACGAACACGAGCGCAGCGCCGACAACGGCTACCGCAGCCCATGCGATGAGATACAGAACGGCACGCACGGTGCGGGCCGTGCGGCCAAAGACACTGTCCGCGCCATTGCGGATCTTGGCGGTCTTCATGGCCCGCTTGCTCTTGTGGGCGGATTTGGAGCCCCTTCTCGACGACCGATACCCCGTGGGCATCTGTGGCGTCTCCTTGGGCTTGACCCGACGAGGGCGCTCCTGCTCCGTCACGAGCGATCACCGGCCACGACCGAATTCCACACGGACACAGTGTCCGGATGAATTCGTCTGCGCGTGGCAACGATATGTGCGACTGAGTGCCGATAGGCCCGACAGAACAGCTCGTCGAGCGGCACCTGCCCGATCTCAGCCCGGAGGTCCTCGACACCTGTGAAGACGCGCCCCGGCTCCGTCATGTCTGCGACGTAAACGACCATGTCCAGATCGGTCATCTCAGCCGAGCCCACCGTGTGTCGAGCAACGGCATCGAGCACTCTCTGGCTCATCTCGGGGAACTCCCGGGAAAGGAGCACCGCCCCCAGACGAGCATGCAGCAGATATGGCACTTCCCTGTCGACGGAACAGATCGTGAGATCGTGCTCCTCTGCAAGCTCGATCAACTTCTGGGGATCGATGTCGCGCGCGCGATCGTGCGCAAGTCCGGCAAGCCGCGCCTCATCTGCATCCAACTCATAGACCGTGGCGATCTCCACGGCGGCGATCGCCGTAGCAGTCGAGTGGTTCAGCGCGGATTGCGACAGGTTCTGCTGCAAGGTATTCAGCACACTGGAATACAGGATATCGGTCTTCACGATCCCTCACCCCGGTAAAGACCGTACTTCTCGATGTAGGCCGCAACGGACTCCGGCAGCAGATACCGAACCGGCCTGCGCCCAAGAACCCTTTGACGGATGCCCGTGGACGAAATCGCCAGCGCGGGAACCTCGATGTAGTCGACGTGCAGACCCTTGGACTCGATCTGCTCGACCGCCAGAGGTTCATGCAGGTCGTAACCGGGACGTGTGGCCGCAATGAACTTGCAGAGACCCTGAAAGTCCTGCGCGTCCTTCCATGAGACTATCTCCCACACGGCGTCGGCCCCGGTAATGAAGTACAGATCTGTCCGTGGGCCGAACTGATCCCTCAACTCCCGCATGGTATCGATCGTGTACGTCAATCCGGGGCGGTCTATCTCCATGCGAGAGACCTCGAAATCGGGATTCGAGGCCGTAGCGACCACCGTCATGAGATAGCGATGCTCCGAAGGTGCAACAGAGCGGTTGGTCTTGCGCGCGGGCTGTCCCGTAGGCATGAAAAGGACCTTGTCGAGGTTGAACTGAACCAGGGCCTCCTCGGCGGTCACCAAGTGGCCGAAGTGGATGGGGTCGAACGTGCCCCCCATTATCCCAAGCCGGGACTTCTTTCTCATAGCTCGCCTTCGCGTCCTTTGCGGACTACTCCCTGATCTGTCCCTCGCCACGCAACACGAACTTGGTCGAGGTCAATGCCGCCAGCCCCATGGGACCGCGTGCATGCAGCTTCTGAGTCGAAATGCCGATCTCAGCGCCCAGACCGAACTCGCCACCATCGGTGAAGCGTGTCGATGCGTTCACATATACAGCTGCAGCGTCGACCTCATCTAGGAATCTGCGCGACGCGTCGTAGTCCGCAGTGACGATGGCCTCTGAGTGCTTGCTGCCATAGGTGTTGATATGCCTGATCGCCTCATCGAGACCGGAGACCACCTTGCAGGATATCTTGAGGTCGTGGTACTCGGTGCCCCAGTCCTCCTCCGTTGCAGGCTCGATGCTCATGATGGAGCCAAGAGCGCGTGTCTTATCGTCGCCCATGACCGTGACGCCGTTCTGCTCGAGCTCACGAAGGATCGGAGGCAGGATACTTGCGTACACCGCCTCATCGACGACTATCGACACGGCAGCGTTGCACACGCCGGGACGCTGGCACTTGGCGTTGATCACTAACTAGCGAGCCATCTCAGCATCGGCGTTCTCGTGGATGTAGATGTGGCAGTTGCCCCACCCGGTCTCAATGACGGGCACCTTGGCAGTCTCGACGACAGCCTTGATGAGGCCCTGGCCGCCTCTGGGGATCAGCACGTCGATATAGCCATGAAGCCCCATGAGCTCCTCGGCGGCAGCGTGCTCAGTGGATTCGATCGACTGGATGCAGCCCTCCGGCATTCCTGCGCCCTCTGCAGCCGTCGCGAGCACGCGCGTGAGGGTCAGGTTCGAATTGACGGCAAGCGAGCCTCCACGGAGGATCACGGCGTTGCCGGTCTTGATGCACAGGCCGGCCGCATCGGCAGTGACGTTGGGCCGAGCCTCATAGATCATGCCGACGACTCCCAGAGGCACTCGGATTCGAGTGATCTGAATCCCGTTGGGCATGCGATGGCCGTCGATGACCTCGCCGATCGGGTCAGGAAGTCCGGCCAGCGACTTGAGCGCCTCTGACATGGATTTGAGACGCGCCGGATTGAGCTCGAGTCTGTCCAGGAGCGCCGGCGATACGTTTCGGGCCTTGCCGGACTCCATGTCCTTGGCGTTGGCCGCCACGATCTCATCCTGCTTGTGCATGATCGCGTGGGACATGGCCAACAGGGCACGGTTCCGCTGAGCTGTCGAAGTGATGGAGAGACTCTGGGCCGCAGCGCGTGCAGCTATCGCAAGATTCAGGACTTCCGACATGACTTGCTTCCTTCCAATTCCGCCAATCCGGCTCCACGGTCCCCTACAGGATCACTAGACGATCTCTGTGAATCACTTCCATGGCCGCGACATCTGGCATGTCGACTGCGATCTGCGAGGTCTTGAGCCCCATCGAACGCTCGACATCCGCCGATGAGATCGAGGCCAATCCCCGCGCGAACACCACTCCGTCGCGACCCTTCAATACTACCGCATCGCCCACCCCGAAAGCGCCTTCAACGCCAATGACTCCGGCAGGCAACAATGACTTTCCACGCAGACACAACGCTTCGCGTGCTCCGTCATCGACAAGGATGTCTCCAGCAGGGCGCTTTCCAAGCGCGATCCACTGCTTGCGGGCAGGTAGTGACGCGTCCCCGCCGGCGAAAAGGGTACCCACCGGTTCACCGGCGGCAGCATCGGTGACGACGCCCGGACGGCGTCCGTCACATAGGACCATCGGGATGCCTGCCTTCATGAGTTCCTGGGCAGCTTCGACCTTCGTCGCCATTCAGCC
>JAQIBK010000114.1 GCA_027859125.1 Actinomycetota bacterium
CGCCGTCCGCGAAACCTTTGTTAGATACCGCACGGGGGGTGTCATTCCACTAGGTTCACGTCAAAGTCGCGTGATGCTACGTCAATCAGTTCACTTCGACTGACACCGAGTGCGTCGAATTGGGGACCCATGCGACCTGCATCCAATTTGGCTCCACAATGGTTTGCCGATTGGAGGAATTCTTGAAGGCTGAGCAGGCTGAGGGTTGCAGCGAATACTTGCTTTGAGCGCGGCGGCATTAGGGAGTAGACATACTGACCACCCGCATGTGGCTTCGTGAATTCTCGGAATGTTTCAGTTCCTCCATGCACGTGTGCGCAGAGCAGACGATACATGAGATACCACTCCTGCCCTGAATCGCCCAGCCGAGTCTGTGCGGCATTGTAGCGGGCCTCAAGGCTGCTTTGGTCCCAGTCGTGTCCGAGTTCCGAGATCTTCCACGGCTTGCCGCTTCGATGGGGCCGATGCGTGTTCAGCAAGCGAAGGCGCTCACTCACCGCATCGCTAATGAACTCATAGTCCTCGGGGCGTTCCTCAGGAGGATCCTGTTGAAGGCCTCTGAGCCGTACCACGTCCTCAAAGAGCATCCACTTTGTTGCAAGTGTGACTGGATTGGTCGAGATGTATCGCAGGTCAATTGCAGATTCAACTGCGACTCGAAGAATCGATTGAGCTTCAATTGCCATAGCATTCCGACAAAGGAGTTCGACGGACCGACCAAGTCTACAAGCACGGTTGAGGAAGTGTTCGGTGACAACCGGAACATATGCGGAATCAAAGTTCGCGAACGTTGGATCGGGAACGTCGGGAGCGCTGGGAGCCGAAAAGGAGCATTCATTCCGGAGCCACGCCTCCAGTCGCTGAAGCGATTTGTCCGACTCCAGGAGCAGGTTCTCGGACAGTTCCGTCACTATGCCTCCCTCAGCGCTGTATCTAACGTGTTTGCGCTTCACCCGCGCGCCCGCGCCTTCATTATGCGATACCATGCGCGCGTCGGTGTGGAAGCGCGGGTTAGCAAGACCCCTTAGCCCGTTTGCCCGACACGATTGCCACCATGCCGACCACGGACGCGGTCGCCTCCGCACACAGGATTGCGTCCCGATACGTAGCGGTCCGATCGTGCTGAAGGTTGTTTGCCACGTCAAGAGCCGCGCGCGCATACTTCCGCATCTCCTTGTTGGAGGCGCCTGCCAACTCATGTTCCAAGTATGCCTCGAGCATGCGCTTCGCATCGGCTTTGCTGGGCTTCACTTCATCTACTGGGGGATGCAACTCTGGGTCATATACAGCCTGCGCGAGAGAGATCAGTACCTCGCGACAGCCGTGTCCGATTGCCTGATACTGCTCTTCCGTTCCGGCCGTCGATAGCCGATCTCGAATCTCAAGCATGCCTCGATCAACGCGATCCCATCCAGTTGAAAGCCCTAGGTCCGTCAGCTCAATCAAGGTGGGGCGAGCGGGATCGACGACGAAAGACAGCGAAGAGATGTCCATGTCGCCTTCTCTGGGTGGGTTGAGCTCACGCAGCAGCGATATCAGCAGGTTCTGGTCCTCCTCTGGTACCACTCTCAGTACCTCGCAGTCTTCGATTGGTGCCCTGAAGACAGCTTCGGTCGAGTAGGAGTTCCAGTAGGAGCCATACTGCGAACTGACGTCGAAGTCAGCCTTGCACCTCGACAGTTTCGCAACCAGGTCATCACGACCCTTCGCGTGTAGCAGTTGACGAAGGCCTTCCACTATTCGCTCCTCGAACGTGAGCTGCCGCTGGGACGCTTGTGCAATAGCATCCTCAACCTCCGGAAGAAGTGCGTCGATTTGGGCACGCGCCTCATAGACGCTGTAGATGTTCTGCACGTCTACTGACACACCGTCAATGTCTGCCGCTAGTTCGGGAGATACCAGGGCCTTTGTGAGTCGCTTCAGTTGAGTGAGGAGATAGCTGTAGCCGACGGCAACCGCATCGAGACGAATCGGATCATCGTCTGGCGCACACATTTGGTGGCCCTGCATGTCGGCAATCACGGACCTGAGCCTCTCGATTCTGTCCATGACACCCCCTGTTCTTGCTAACCAATGATTATGCAGTCTGCATGACACTCATGTCATGGTACGCGCAACAATATATGGACAGTCTGGGTCCACAGTACTGGACCTGCAAGTCCCAGCTGCCTATGTCGATTGCGTTCACGCGACCCATGCTCAGAACTGCGTGTCGTATAAAGACAGAAGCGCGATCTGCCTAAGTCGAGAACCCCGAGGCTGGTCGAGCGGATTCACCGCCCGTTCCGCCCGCGGCGGCCGGACCTTTCGACCATGGTGCCCACCCCAGCCAACCAC
>JAQIBK010000051.1 GCA_027859125.1 Actinomycetota bacterium
CGACGGGTGCTCTCAGGCGGGGTGCGCAACGCCCCCTCGAGGCGATCGAGCCATACGTACCGGTCGAGCACACGGGGCGGCAAGTCCAGCTCGACCTCAAGGTCATGACAGTGCCACCGGAGACGCTTCTGCACCCGCGCACGCTCTTTGACCAGGTCATCTCTGTGATCGGTGAGCAGGCGGACATCGTGCTCGGGACCGCAAAGACACGCTTCAGGCAGTCCCGGCTCACGCAAGGCGGCGCGCGCCACGCACGCCGCGTCTATCGGATCCGATTTCCCGTAGGTCCTCGCCGAGTGCCGCGCTCCCGCCATCATCTTGGGCGGCACGCGCACCACACGCTCGCCCCTGGGAAGCAGAAAGCGCTCGAGCCTTCCCGAGACATGCCGGCAGTCCTCGATGGCGAAGTGGCGGTCGGGACCCAAGTTCCGCGCCCAGCGCAGCAGCTCGTCGTGCCCGGCTTCGCTGGAGTTCACAGTGCGCTCGCCGACGCTGCGGCCCGTGACGGTGTCCAGGGCTACCGCCGTGTGGGTCTTCATATGTGGGTCGATGCCGATTACGATCATGGTTGTCCCCTTCCGTCGGAGTACCTTCCGATCGCAGGAGTTCGACGGCGGACACGCCTTGACTGGGGCCTATTGGCCAGGCTCCTACTAGGTCACGCTGACGACCCTTCGGATCCGGCGGTGGGGGACATAACAGCAGACAGTCAACCCCGATGCAGGCGACAGAAGCGCGGGTGAGTCACCCCACCGTCAGATCCGAGGCTACCTGACTTTCGTCAGGCATCCCACTGGGGCAGAGTGACATCAAGGAAGCGCGGGTTTGGCCTCGCTCGACGAAGCTCGGAGACTCACGCAGGCATGCGCGTATGACGCGGTTCCTAGAGAAGTGAACCCCACAGGACCACGATCTCAAGGATGATCTCTCCGATCAGCCCTACTCCGCCAGCTATCGCCAGTGCCGGAATGGACCATCTCTCGCCCTTGCGAAACGCAAAGAGGATGATGGAGATTCCGAGAATGCCGCTCATGGTCATTCCAAGCCCGTGTGCTCGGAACATTGTCTCCAAGAGCAGGGCGATCCCTGGTGAAGTCGTGGAGAGTGCCCCGATCGACGTGTCCGCGACCTCTTCCAAGTAGAAGGCCATATACGGTGTGGGATAGAACACTCCCAGCAGCCCGAACAGCAGGAGCAGGCACGTTGGGACCATCAAAACCTTCCACGTCCACTTGTCAGTCACAGATACCTCCAATGGCCATCTCCTACTGCTAGTGCAGGTGCGTCGTTCGGGGAAGATGGGACAGGGACTGTAGGCCTAACGTTTTGCGTTTGACCTGCAGACGAGGCCGCTTTTGCCTCGTCAGTATGAGCATAGCTCATGCGACCTTGTCTGACAGAGTCGAAACGCCTGTTGGACGCCGCCTGATCTACTCCCGACCAGCGATGAGTACGGCGTCACCAGACGAGGATGCGTGACGACGCTGCGCCAACGCCTGATACTCCGGACAGCCGTACCAAGCCTTCGCGGACTCTTCGTCTGGAAAACGCAGCAGAACGGTACGCGTTGCCGGCCACTCTCCCTCGAGGACCGCGGGCGCTTCATCGACGGCGAGAACCGTAGCCTGGTATCTCTCCAGCAGCGGACCGGTGCCTGCCAGGTATCGTTCGTAGCCCTCAGGGTCATGAACGCTGATCCGAGCGATGAAGTAGTAGCTCACTCGTAGCCTCCCATAAAGTGATGACGGCCAGCTGGATCCTCAGGCGTGATTCGGCGTACGTCCAACGTGTTTGCGTTTCAGCTGAAGCGCGCCCTCACGCGCTTCAGCCCGAGTCTACCTGACTCGGGCGTGCTTTCTGCTGGAAACGCTGGTTAGGGCAGCGGTTCCAGAGCAACAGCCCGAGAGTACAAGTCTGTTACCGACGGCATGTCCGAGGGCAGGTTCGGGAACGTGGCCGCGATCGAGGACGTGTGCTCGCGAGAAAAGCCACACTTCTCCAAGACGCGTGCTGACGCTGTGTTGTCTGCATGGATCGGCGCATGGAGTCGGGCGAGTCCGAGTTGGGGAGCGAGTTCGATGAGAGCGCCCCGAGCCTCGGTCGCATCACCGCGACCGCAGATCTTCCCAGCCAACACAGATCCGACCTCTGCGTCCCGAACGTCTTGGAAGCCGAAGCCTGTGCTGCCAATAGCCTCGCCGGTGTCGCGAATCTCGATGAGGTACGGGCCTGCGGGCCATTTGACCCACTCAGACTCGCTGAACTGGATGAATGCCACTGCGTCGTCAGGTGACTCGTGCCGAGACCAGCTCATGAACTTGGTCACTGCCGGATCGCTCGCCCAGCTAGAGAAGATGGCATCCGCGTCAGTGTCGCAAGGCCTTCTCAGAGTAAGCCGTGCGGTATCGATTCGGTCCGGAGCTTTGATTGCGACCAACCCTCCCGTCGCCCTAACGTGTTTAGGTTTGAGCGGCGGTTTTGCCGCTTTCTTCCATGCTATACCTTGCCCCGTCCGCTGTTGCTCCTATGTCAATCCAACACCGCGACGGCCACA
>JAQIBK010000097.1 GCA_027859125.1 Actinomycetota bacterium
TGTGCGCACTGTTCGGGCGTCTCTTTCCCGTGGAACTGCACGACCGACAACCCGACACGCCGAACTGCGTCGGCCACGAACTCAGGAGTCGCGTCCACGAACACGCCGACGCGGGTCACTGCGGGAGGCACATCGGCAAGAGCTTCGATGGCCTGCTCGATGGTGACCTCGCGCTTGGACGGTGCGAGCACCACACCCAAGGCGTCGACGCCTGCTTCGACCGCCGATTGAGCGTCGGTAGCATTCGTGATGCCGCAAACCTTGACCAGCGTGCGCCGGTGGTTCATCTGCCGCCTCCGTTCGACGAACAGAGCGTGGGCACGCCAGTGAACAGCTCCAGAAGATCCTCCGGGTACTTCGAACGCATGAGCGTCTCGCCGATGAGCACGGCGTCCGCACCAGCTCGGGCTGCCGCCTCGATGTCTCCACGTTCCTTGACACCGCTGGCCGACACGACGACGAGCCCCTCGTTCCGTGCCGCCGCCACTACCGATCTGGCACGGGCAGGATCGACGTCGAGTGTGTGAAGATCGCGATTGTTGATGCCTACGACTCGGGCACCCGCGCGAACCGCGATATCGAGTTCCTCGGAATCGATCACCTCGACCAGCGGCGTGAGTCCCAATGTCTCTGCGAGCGCAACGTACTCGGCGGTCTGAGCACCAAGGACACTGACCATGAGCAGCACCGCATCCGCACCGTGACCACGTGCCACGAACAACTGCACCGGATCGACCACGAAGTCCTTGCACAGCACGGGGATGTCAACGGCATCGGCCACATCCGAGAGATCGGAGAACGAACCTCCGAAGCTCTCGGGCTCGGTGAGGACGCTGATGACTGCAGCCCCACCGTCCTGGTAGTGCAGAGCCTGCTTGGACGCCTCACAGTCAGGCGCGATCGAGCCGACGCTCGGTGACGCCTTCTTGACCTCGGCGATGACAGCCACCTCGAGCCGCTCGCTGAGCGCCGTGGCGACGTCCCTCACTGGCCGTGCACAGCACGCAAGGCGCTCCCGGTCCGCCGGCGACAACGCGCCGAACTCCTTCGCGATCCGAGCGATGCGCCGCTCGATCATGTCTTTCAGGAAGTCGCTCATGCGCCGCCCTTCTCCTCCTCGGCCCTGATCTCCGCCGCACGAGCGAAGCGCTGCGAGATCGCGGCAAGCGCGTCGAGCGATGCGAGCGCACGACCGCTGTCGATCGACTCACGGGCCTTGACGACTCCTGCGGCCAGATCATCGACCGCGCCTGCCGCGTACAATGCGGCCGCGGCGTTCATCAGCACGACATCGCGTCGCGGACCATGCTCGCCCGCAAGGATGTCGCGCACGATGCGCGCATTCTCCTGCGAGTCGCCACCCGCGATGTCCGCCAACGTGCCACGAGCGATGCCGATCTGCTCGGGCGTCACCTCGTAGGTTCGGACATCCCCGCGAACCGAGTCGTACTCGGCGACCTGCGTGGGACCGCTCGCACTGACCTCGTCCATGCCCGGATGCCCGTTGACGACCAGCACGCGTTCGGCCCCCAGCCTTCCCGCCACCTCGGCCATGATCGGCGCAAGACGTGCGTCGTAGACACCCAGAAGCTGTCGTTTGGCACCCGCAGGGTTGGTGAGCGGGCCCAGGATGTTGAAAACGGTCCTGATGCCGATCTCCTTGCGGGGAGTGGCGGCGTGCCTCATGCTCGCGTGCAGTTTCTGCGCGAACAGGAAGCCGACGCCGGCCTCGTCGATGCAGCTCGCCATGTCGATCGGCCCCAGAGTGACATCCACGCCCAGCGATTCGAGCACATCAGCCGACCCCGCTGCCGAGGAGACCGCTCTGTTGCCATGCTTCGCAACCGGCACGCCCGCGCCGGCGACCACGAACGCGGTCGTCGTGGAGATGTTGAAGGTGTGCAGGCCGTCACCGCCGGTTCCGCATGTGTCTATGTAGCCGTCGACCACAGGCCGCACGGGAGACGCATGCTCGCGCATGGCTCGGGCGAAGCCCACGATCTCATCGGCGGTCTCGCCCTTCATGCGCATGGCGATCACGAGCCCGCTGATCTGCGATGAGGTCGCGTCGCCGTCCATGATCGCGTTCATCACCAGATGCGCCTCGGCCTCAGTCAGCGACGATCCTGCGATCACGCGCTTGAGAGCATCACCGACTGACGCGATTGCCGCGGAGGAGGCCGACGCTCGCTGCGAACCACCGGCTGCCGAGACCGTGTCGGCCGTGCCACTGGGTCCGGACTCGATCTCAGCCTCGCCGCACTCGACAAGGAAGTTGGCGAGCAGCTTGACTCCTTCCGGCGTGAGAACGCTCTCCGGGTGGAACTGCACGCCCCAGATCGGCTTCTCCCGATGTCTCACTCCCATCACGACCCCGTCGGGAGTGTGAGCCTGGACTGCCAGCACATCGGGCACACTCTCGGCGTCTACGCACAGCGAGTGATAGCGAGTGGCAGTGAACGGGCTGGAAATGCCGGCGAAGAGCCCGCTGCCATCGTGTGTGATGTCGTCCGTCTTTCCATGCACCGGTCGAGGAGAGCGGCAGGTGGCGCCTCCGAAGACCTCGTTGATGCACTGGTGTCCGAGGCACACGCCCATGAGGGGGATGTCCGCTTCGACCGCAGCCCGGATCACGTCACTGCTCACGCCCGCGTCGGCGGGTGTTCCCGGACCTGGAGAGATCACGATGCCGTTCGGCGCGAGTGCCACAGCCTCAGCAGCAGTGATCGCGTCGTTTCGCTCGATGCGCACTTCGGCGCCCAAAGCGGCCATGAGTTGCACCAGGTTGTACGTGAAGGAGTCATAGTTGTCGATCATGAGGATCATGTGGATGCACCTCCTTCCGTCACGTCCGTATGCATTCCGGCGGCCAGCTCGAGGGCGCGATGCAGTGCGCGAGCCTTGTGCAGGCACTCCTCGTACTCCTTCTCGGGATCGGAGTCCGCCACGATGCCTGCTCCGGACTGCAGGTACGCCCTGCCTCCCGTGAGCATGAACGTGCGGATCGTTATGCACATGTCCATCGCTCCATCGAGGCCGAAGTAGCCCACCGTGCCCGCATAGGGTCCGCGCGCAGAAGGCTCCAGCTCACGAATGATCTCCATAGCGCGGATCTTTGGCGCACCGGATACCGTACCCGCCGGGAATGTGGCTCGAAGCGCGTCGAAAGCGTCCTTGTCCGGCGACAACGTGCCGGTCACGTTGCTCACGATGTGCATGACGTGCGAGTAGTTCTCGACCTCCATGAGCTCGTCCACCGTAACGGAGCCGGGAACGCTCACGCGACCGATGTCGTTGCGTCCCAGGTCCACGAGCATGACGTGCTCGGCGCGCTCCTTGTCGTCGGCCAGAAGATCGGCTCGCAGCCGACCGTCCTCGGCGGAGTCCGCGCCACGGGGTCGCGTCCCGGCCAGAGGGCGCGTGAGCACCTCGTCGTCCTCGACGCGCACGAGAGGCTCGGGACTCGATCCCACGAGAGTCACATCGCGGGTGCGAAGGTAGAACATGTAGGGACTGGGATTGACCGCTCGCAGCACGCGGTAGAGATCCATGCCGTCGCCGTCGTATGGCGCGCTGAATCGCTGAGAGAGCACGACTTGGAATACGTCGCCGGCCATGATGTGCTCCTTGGCCGTCTCGACTTGACCCACGAACTCCTCGCGACTGGTGTGTGCGTCGAGCGGCACCTCGACTGACGCGCCGTATGAGCCCAGCTCCGCGCCGCGCGGCCCCTCGTCGATCCGGCGGATGTACTGGTCGATACGTCCCAACGCACGATCGTAGGCGGCCTCGGGTGCTCCGCCCGGACGCACTGGCGCGATGATCTGCATCACGCGACGAGCATGATCGAATGCGACCACTATGTCGGCGAGCATGAATGAGATGTCCGGCACGCCGAGCTCATCGTTCTCATGCCGAGGAATGCGGTCGAACCCACCGGCGGCCTCGTACCCCACGTATCCGACCGCCCCGCCGACGAAGAGCGGCAACCCCGGTACGCGAGCAACACTGCCCGCACCCAACCGACGTTTCACGACCTCGAGGGGATCGGCCGCACGCTCACCCGTCACACCGCCGCTATCGATCACGACCTCGTCACCTAACGCACTGATGACCTCACGGTCGCCGACACCCAAGAAGCTGTAGCGACCCAAGCGTTCGCCCGCCACCACGCTCTCGAGCAGGACGGCGTGCTCGACGCGGCGCAGGGCAGCCTCGTGTGGCTCGACAGGGAGGGCGAGGTGTGTCTGATGCTCTGACGGCG
>JAQIBK010000053.1 GCA_027859125.1 Actinomycetota bacterium
TCTCGCGACCTTCCCATTCAATGGTTAGAGCGGCTCTTGGGTCGCGCTCGTGAGATCGACGCTCATGAAGATCATCTCAGTGTCCGGATCCACGTGACTGTGATCGTAGAATGGGTCGACCTCCACGAATCCGATCGAACGGTACGTCGCCAAGGCCCCGGGCATGGATTCGGGTAACGTGGTCAGACGCGCTTCCATGTAGCCCAGCTGGCGCGCGGTCTCGAGTGCTTCGATCGCCAACATTCTCCCGACTCCGGATCCCCGGTGTTCCGGTCGCACGTAGAGTCGCTTGATCTCGCATGCAGGGCCCTCGAGGGGACGGATACCTATGCAGCCCATGACCGCTCCAGAGCCGTCCTTGGCCAGAAGCAGCCGCCCGCCTGAACCAGCGTACGGCTCTGGCAGTGACTCGATCTCCTGAGTCATCGTGCGAGAACAGACCACGTCGCCGAGCCAGTCATGGTAATCCCTGAAAAGGTCCCGGGCACTTTCGATGGTGAGATCGCTGGTGTCGGCCGGGAGAATGGCGACACTATCATCCGTGGACGCCAGAGGACCTCTGGATGGCACTCCCTTGGTGTTCACGATCACCACCCCGGCAAGCGCGATGGCCCCGCCGACTATGGAGAGAACTCCGGGCACCTCACCGAGCCAGAACCAAGCGATGACTGTGGCGTTGACCGGCTGGAAATACAGGAATGTCGAGAGAAGACTCGCAGGCATCTTGGACAGCGCCGACGACCACAGCACGTATGCGGTCGCACCAGGGAACACGCCGAGATAGACGCCCGCGAGCGTGGCGGACGCCGACGCATCAGGTATCTGCGCAACAAGCCCGGGCGCGAACACGAGCATAGGTACGGTGCCCGCCCAAATCGCATATGACGTGAATTCCAAGGCCGAGTACCGCCGAAGCAATGGCTTGGACACGATGAAATAGGTGGATGTCGTGATCGACGCGATCAGCACCAGAATGGCGCCTGTCTCTATCTCCAGGTTTCCACCCTCTCCGAGAGTGATCAGGACCACGCCGGCAAACGACACCAGCACACCTATCCAGCCCCACCTGCTCAGTCGTTCTTTGAGCAGGACCATGGACATGAGCGCCGTGAAGACCGGACTCGCACTGATCAGAAGTGCTGCTGCTCCGGCAGAGACTGTCATCTCGCCGAAGTTGAGGGCCACGTGATAGATGCTGATCCCGAGAAGCCCGGCACCCACGATAGCCGGAATATCTCGAGCGTCGGGAAGGCGCATGCGGGAGGCGAGCGCGTACACAGCCAGAACGAGCGACGCGGTTCCAAATCGCAAGAGCGCAAGCTCGCCTGGCCCGTACCCGGAAGTCCCCGACCCGGGTAGGACAAGTCCCGCACGGATGCCGGCGAAGGCCGACGCCCAGAGCAGCAGGGCAGCGGCTATCGTAAGGAGCGTTCGTGTTGTGGGGCGATCAGTCATGGCGGACACGATACGGCAACTGATACCCATCTACCAACGTCAGGATCCATAGTGGGCACAGGACCGCAGCACCCCTAACACCCTCGAACGCGATACCATAGTACCGAAACGCGTGTCGCGCCAGGAACTGACGCTGCAAGCTGACGCATAAGGGGAATCATTTCGTGGGCAATTCCATCTGGATAGAGCTGGTCACTCTCGGGGCGCTGATCTGGATCGGCTACATCGGCGCCCGTCTTGCGGGCCGCTTCAACCTCCCATCAGTAACAGGATTCCTTCTCATGGGGGTTCTGGCCGGCCCATATGGGCTCAAGCTTCTGAGTCTCGATCTGATGCACAAGATCGACTTCGTCAACCCGATCGCGTTGGGACTCATCGTCTTCCTGATCGGCGAGGAACTGACCGGCAAGATGCTGCGGCGACACCACTGGTCGTTCTGGCTCATCTCCATTCTGGGCACAGCACTGCCGACTGGCCTTGTCTTCTGGGGCGTCTCTGCAGTGCGCCCCGGTCAACCGGAGATCGCCTGGCTTCTGGCCGTGATCGCCATGGGTGGTGCGCCTGCAACGATCATGAGCGTGCTCGCCGAGACGAAGGCCAAGGGAAGGTCCTGCGACATGCTGTTGGGTTCGGCTGCCTTCGCAGACATCGCTACAGTCATCGCGTTCTCCTCGATCGCCCCCTTCCTTGCATGGAGGGCTGGGCAATACGCCTCGGTCACAACCGCTTGGATGGACACAGCGAAGGTGATAGGCGGCGCGGCGGCGCTCGGCCTGGTGGCCGGACTCATCTTGAGTTGGCTCTTGGGCCGCGCCTTCGAATCTGGCGAGCTGCTCTCTCTCGGATTGACTCATGTGTTGCTCGTGGTGGCCGTCGCCAACCTGATCGGTGTCTCCACCCTGCTCGCACCGCTTGTCATGGGTATCACCGTCGCAGTCATGGAAGAACGCCGAGGACAGCCTGGTCGCTGCTTTGCCGCACTCAGGGCGGTCGAGTATCCCATCTACATCATCTTCTTCACCCTGGCAGGGGCGGAGCTCGACGTGTCCGTGGTGCTCGAGGGCGGCATGATCATGCTCATCTACATCGCAGCTCGAACTATCGGCAAGGTGGGAGCGGGTTTCTTTGGCGGCTTGTTGGGGAGAATGGGACCTCGCAACGCTGTGTGGTTCGGACTCGGCTCACTCCCTCAAGCCGGCGTCGCCGTAGGTCTCGCCCTCTCAGTGAGCCAGATGTTCCCGGATATCGGCTCGACGGTCACCGCCGTGGTCCTCGCCTCGATCGTGTTCTTCGAAGCCGTCGGACCCGTGGCTGCGAAACGAGCACTTGTCCAACTGGGCTGCGATGTCGAACCTGCAGTAGGTGAAATCGATGAACTCACACCTGCCAAGCGTTTGCGGACGGTGCTTGTACCGGTCAGTCACAACTGGGGTGCGGACAAGCTGCTTCACGTGATCAAGGCGACTGACATAGGACCCGAGTACCCCACGCGGTTCGTGCTCTCGCGTGTCGTCACTTCAGCGAGGAACTACACCGTGGGAGAAGCCATGGCCCGCGGAGCCGAGGACTTGGATGCGCTGGCGAAGATCGCGCGCGATGCCGGCTACACGGTCGAAACCCTCATTCGTAGATCTCGAACCATTGAGGCGGGGATCGCTTCACTTGCAAACGAGTCCGCCGCTGAGATGGTCATACTCGGCACACCCTCACAGTCGTCAACGAAGTTGGTCAACCCTTTCGTGAGAAGCCCATTGCATCGAATCATCGACAAGCTCGAAACACCGGTCTACGTCATTCCAGAGGACTGGCGAGGGCCGCTACTCGAACTTGAGAACAGTGAGACCAGCCGCGAAAGTAACAGCGGCGAAGAGGATCAGGATGCCAGCGGGGAGCCACGCAGCCTCGAGCCCCTGGTTCCTAGCGACAACGTCGAGCAATCCTGACATCGCCCATCCGGTCGGCGTGAATTTGGCGATCGTCTGCATGTAGCCGGGTGTTATCTCGATGGGCCAATAGCATCCACCCAGCATCGCGAGCGCCGTGGTCAGCACCGGTCCGGCGGCCGACAGCTGTCCGCGTGTGCGCACTGTGGCTGTAACGAATACGGCCAGACCGGAAGCGGCCAGGATGTAGGCTCCTAGAACCAGGAGCAGCGCCAGAGGCTCCTTGCCCCAAGGTACCCCGAACGCAACGGCGCCCAATCCCACCAGAATAGTGGCCTCCAGAGCCGAGCCCCCGATCACCCCGGCGACCTTGCCGCTCAGAATGATCGGCCTGCTCGCCGGAACCACGAGAAGGCGACGGAGTGTTCCCTGTTCGCGCTCCTCGAGAATGCCTCCTGCGGTCCCGAAAGCCATGAACATCACGAACATGATCATGAACCCGACCGAGTACTGAACGTTGCTAGCGGCCATCACGGTATCGCCACGAACCTCCGACTCGGAAACGATCACAGAGTCGACTCCTACTGGAGGATCCGGGTCCCAGAATGAGTCGGCTATCTCGTAGGCTTGGTCGAATGTGAGGGAGAACCGTCTTTCCGGATACCAGATCACGTCGCCGTCCTCGACAGGCTGTACATCCCCGTACTCGGCCACCCACGAAGCCGCCTGTGCGTTGGTGCTCACACGCGTGATAGCTCCCTGCAAGGCCTCCAGTGCCGAAGTCGAGCGATCCGAATCCGGATTGGTGGTGACCTCGATGGTTGCTTGCTCACCGACCATGAGCGAGTCCCCGAAACCCTCAGGGATCTCCACGATCATGGAGGCTTCGTCGGCCTCCATTGTTTCCTGCGCACCATCTGCCGAGGCATCCCGCACCTCTATGGTCACCTGCTCGTCAACGATATCGCGAAGCTGCTCCGCGTAGACACTGTTGTCTCCGCCCTCGAGCCAGAGCACCACGGTGTCACTCTCATAGCCCACAGAGCCGAACGCCATGCCGAACACCCATGTGAGAGCGATGGGCAGCACGAGCATGCTGAACAACTCACCGCGATCCCGCAGCGTCTGGAGAACCGAGAGTCGGAGCATGGCCAGAATGCGCATCATCGGTCGGCCCTCAATCGCCACAAGCCTATCGTGAAGAACAGCGCAGCCATGGCCACCATGGCCACGAAGTTCACGACCAGGTCGGCCGGTCCGGCTCCGTTGTATTGAACCGACTGGAAGCCGTCGAGCGCCCACCCGATAACGGATAGGTACCTGATCGGCTGAATCCACTCAGGCAGAATCGACAAGGGAAAGAAGACCCCACCCATCAGGGCCATGATCTGCACGACCATCGAGCCCCAACCGCCGGCGGCACGTTCGGTCTTGGCAATGGCGGCTATCAGAACCGAGAGCCCTGTGACGGCC
>JAQIBK010000126.1 GCA_027859125.1 Actinomycetota bacterium
GTGCGCGCTTACGGACCCGCTCTGTTCTCGGCCACGATACCTTGGGGAGAGTCCAGCGTTCTCGAGGCCAGCATCAGCGCGCTCCGCCACGCCGGAGGCGACGCGCACCTGCTCGAACCGCTCGCGGACATAGACCGCCCCGAGGATCTCGCTATCTGGGAGGAGATCCTGCGCGAACGGGAACTTGCAGCCACGACTCCTCGGATCAGCGCAGTCATACCCACGCTGAACGAGGAAGAACTCGTCGCCTCGGCCATACGCAACGCACGTGCCGCCGGCTGCGAGGAGGTCATCGTTGCGGACGGCGGCAGCGACGATGCCACGCGCGCACTGGCCCGGCGTGCGAGCGCGATCGTGCTCGCTTCAGCCCGCGGTCGAGCCGCGCAGATGAACGCGGGTGCCGCCGCAGCCACGGGCGACGTGCTCGTGTTCCTGCACGCCGACACGACGCTCCCTGAGACGGCTGCCGCCGATATCCATGTTTCTCTCGCCGACTCTCAGAACTCCGGCGGCGCGTTCCGCTTCGCCGCGGGCGATCCCGACGACAGCACCGATAGACTCATCACCCGCGTTGGTCGCGCACGGGACTCGATCTTTCACCTTCCCTACGGCGACCAGGCGCTCTTTCTCCGCGCGAGCGACTTCTCGGATCTGGGAGGGTTCCCCGATATCCCGACAATGGAGGATTACGCGGTGTCCCGAGCACTCAAGCGGGTCGGCGCGCTCGCCCGAACGGACTCGTCGGCCTGCACCTCGACCCGAGCGTGGCGCGAACGCGGGCTCGTGCGTGCGACCGTGGTCAACATGGCGGTCATCGCCGGCTACCGCCTGGGAGTCGATCCGCAGCGCCTTGCGCGCTGGCGTCGGCTGGCCACTGTGTGGCGCACGTGGTGAGCGAACGAGAATGTCGGGGGCGACGCCACGTGGCGCCGCCCCCGGTGATCCCTCTACCGTTCTGGTGCGCCTCTACTCCACCGGCGAACGCTCTTCATGCCTACTCGGCCTCGGGCACCTCGTGGCAATCCGGGCAACGCGCCTCGTAGTAGTCCGCACCGCCAACGAGAACGGTGGGAGAGTCCCAGGGGGCCGGTTCTCCATCGATCAGACGTTGCGTGCGCGTGCCCACACCGTGGCACCTCTGACAGATCGCTGTCAGCAGCGAGAGCTCATCGGCGAGTGACATGAGGACGGGCATGACGCCGAACGGCTCGCCTCGGAAGTCTTGATTCAGGCCGGTCACGTAAACTTGGCAGCCATCGTCGAGCAGCTCTTGAACGCGCCTGACCAGGCCCTCGTCAAAGAACTGCGACTCCTCGATACCCACGACACGACATGGTCCGCGCATGATCTCATCGGCCGAGGAGACCACGATCGCCTCCATCTCGGTGCCAAGCCGGGAACGGGCCATGGCTCCGTCGCGTGTGTCGACCGAGTGCTTGTAGATCACGATATCGTCGCCGATCACCTGGTGGCGCGACAGCAGTCGGATAAGCTCGCCCGTTTTGCCGCTGCTCATGCAACCGGCGATGGTGTGCAATCGACCGTGCTTCACGTGTGCGCTGCCTCCTCAGTGTGGTGATCGAATGGTATTCTCATCGTTCAGTTGAGTTCCAACGAGGAACGGTCACCAGCATACCGCAGGAAGCACGCTATTCGAGGATCGCATTCGGACTCTTGGTGTATGAATTCTCTACCGCCCGCATCTGAACGGGAGGCCCCGTGACAATCGACCGATCGCGCTCGCAGGAGCTGCTAGACGAACTCTGCACGACTCACCCCGATCGTGAGGTGGGGCGACCCGGCAACACTGCCGCCAACGAGCTGTTCGCACATGTGTGCGGCAATGCCGGTCTGGAGATCGAACACCTACCATTCAAGTGTCTGGTCTGGGAGCACGGCGACGCGACGCTGCGGGTCGCCGGGCATGAGTCTCACGTCCTCCCCGGTCCCTACTCCCCCGCACTCAAAGCGACCGCGCCGCTCGCCGCTGTCGACACCATCGACGCGCTCGAGGACGGAGAGTTTGCGGGCTCCGCGCTCCTGTTGCATGGGGAGCTCACACGCGAACAGCTGATGCCCAAGAACTTCGTGTTCTACAACCCCGCGATGAGCAAGCGGATCGTTGCCGCGTTGGAACAACAGCAACCCGTCGCCGTGCTCGCCTCTACGGCAAAGAATCCCAACTTGGCAGGCAGCCTCTACCCCTTTCCCCTAGTCGACGACGGAGACTTTGATCTGCCGACGGCCTACATGAAGGATACAGAGGGAACCAAGCTGCTCGATCTCGTCGGCAGAGAGGCGGATCTCAGTATCGACTCACGCAGGATCGCCGGACATGCCGAGCAGCTTGTGGCGCGCAAACCCGGCACCGGCGCGGGCCGCATCGTGGTCACCGGGCACATCGACTCCAAAGCCGGCTCTCCCGGTGCACTGGACAACGCCACAGGCACACTCGCGCTGCTGCTGCTCGCCGAGTCACTAGGGGACTATGCAGGAGCACCGTCGATCGAACTCGTGCCGCTCAACGGAGAGGACCATTACTCGGCTGGCGGACAGATGACCTGGCTGGCAGCGAACCGGGATCGTCTCGACAACGTCATCGTCAACATCAATCTCGATGCGGCGGGTTGCGTCGGCGTGCGTACGGCAGTGACGACGTACGGGTGCCCTGAGCATATCGAACATGCTGTGCACGAGTCTGTCGACTCGCGACCGAAGTTCTTCATGGGCGATCCCTGGTTTCAGAGCGATCACAGCATCTTCCTCCAGAAGGGCATACCAGCGATCGCGATAACGTCGGAGAACTTCGCATGGCTGAGCGAGGAGATCACTCACACGACGAGGGACTCGGTGGAGATGGTCGACGCGAACATCATGGTCGATGTCGCCCGGTATCTTCGTGAGATCATCGAACGGATGACGAGCTAGGGCCCACACCCGGCGAACCGTGCCGGTCCATGTCACTGCATCCGCTCGCCGAGAGGTAGCCACCGCACACCGGGCCCGACGCTGAAGAGTGCTCAAGGGGCACGGAGATTGCTGAGTATGTCCCCCACAGAGCGAGCCGAACACGAGGAGGCGACACTATGGGACGCGGCGCATGCCCGGGCTCCGACGGGCGAGACATCACATCCGAGGACGTCCCATGTTCCGAGTGCGGCTCAACGGTGGAAGTCTTCTCGGACGAGCTTCGCAGGAAATGCCCAGAGTGCGGCAATCCTGTGAGTAGCACTGCGGCACCATCGTGCTCCGAATGGTGCCCTTCCGCTGCAGCGTGCCTGGGAGGGTCGCGTAATGCGGTCACTCCGGAGTCCGACTCCTTGCCAAAGAAGTCCAACTCGAAAAGCTAGCCACCTACCCGTCGGTCGTCGGAGCCTCACAGGGTCGCACGCTGACAGAGTTGTACTTGAGTCCGGGTATCTTGGCGATCGGATCACGACGAGTCGAAGTCAGCCGATTGGCAGGCGCTGCCCTGAAGTGGAAGGGCATGAACAGCAACCCTCTCTTTGGACGATCGGATACACGCACCTGTACGCTGACCGCCCCCTGACGGCTGGAGACCTCGATCCAGTCGTCGTCGCACACGCCCAAGCGCTCGGCATCGATAGGGTTGACCTCGACGTGGGCCACAGGATTCAGATCAGCGAGTCCGGCGGATCGCTCGGTCAGAGTGTTGGTGTGGAAGTTCCACAGCTCGCGCCCGGTGGTCAGGACGAATGGATACTCACCGTCCACCGTGTCGCTGGGCGGCACGTACTCGACTGGCGCGAACACCCCGCGTCCACGTGTGAAACTCTCAGCATGCAGGATCGGCGTGCCAGAGTGCGTCTCAGTGAGGCATGGCCACTGCAGGCCCCCTGTGTCCAGACGTTCGTAGGTGATACCGCCGTACGAGGGCGTGACCTCAGCGATCTCCGCCATGACCTGGGACGGATCCGCATATGACATTGGATAGCCCAGAACACTCGATATCTCGGTGATGATCCTCAAGTCGCTGCGGGCGTCTCCCGGTGACGGCACAACGGCGCGAACGCGCTGCACCCGCCGTTCGGTGTTCGTGAACGTTCCGTCCTTCTCAACGAATGCCGCGCCCGGCAGCACCACGTCGGCCAACGCAGCGGTCTCTGTCATGAACAGGTCCTGCACCACGAGGAAGTCGAGCTTCTCGAGAGCCTCGATCACATGTGCCTGATCGGGATCGGACAGTACCGGGTTCTCCCCCATGATGTACATGGCTCGAACCTCACCGTCAGCTGCTGCGTCCATGGCCTCCGTCAGTGTCAGACCACACTTGGAAGAGAGCTTGGTTCCCCACGCCTTCTCGAAGCGTGCGCGGTCAGCATCGTCGTCAACGCGAGCGTATCCGGGCAGGTTTCCCGGCAGGCAGGCCATGTCACATGCACCTTGGACGTTGTTCTGGCCCCGCAGCGGGTTGACTCCGGTCCCGGGTCGTCCCATGTTGCCTGTCAGCATCGCCAAGTTGGCCAGCGAACGGACCTGTGCGGTGCCGGACTCGTGCTGCGTGACGCCCATGCAGTAGACGATCGCCGCAGCGTCAGCACTCGCATATGCTCTCGCCGCTGCGCGGATCTCTTGAGCAGACACGCCGATGATCTCGGAAACGATCTCAGGGGCGTACTCGGCCAGGACTGTGCGCAGACCGTCGAAGCCTTCCGTGCGCTTCTCAATGAACGACTCGTCGGCAAGACCCTCGTCGAGGATCACCCGCATCATGGCGTTCAACAGCGCCACGTTCGTGCCCGCCTCGATCTGTAGCCATTGATCAGCGTGGTCAACGAGTCGGATCCGACGTGGGTCGACCACGATGATCCGTTTCCCGAGCCGGGCCGCTCTCTTGAGTTCTATCCCGATTATCGGGTGCGCCTCGGTGGTGTTCGATCCCACGACCAGGATGACATCAGCCATACCGAGATCGCCGATCGAGTTCGTCATTGCACCGCTACCGAATGAGGCGGCCAGACCGGCCACCGTGGAGCTGTGTCAAAGCCGAGCGCAGTGATCGACGTTGTTCGTGCCAACCCCCGCGCGAATCATCTTCTGGAAAGCGTAGTTCTCCTCGTTCGTGCATTTCGCAGAGGCGAGTCCGACGATCGCATCGGGACCCTTCTCCTCAACGACACCCCGAATGCCTTCAGCAACAGCGGCTATCGCCTCATCCCATGAAGCCGGCTCGAGCTTGCCGTCGCGGCGCAGGAGAGGTGTCGTCAAACGATCGGGGTGCGCCACGAATCCATGTCCGTAGCGCCCCTTGGCGCAAAGGTTGCCGCGGTTGACGCCTCGGTCCAACGGAGCTGAAGCACCCGTGATCACGCCGTCCTTGTGGGCGAAAGTCACCGTGCAGCCAACACCGCAGTACCCACAGGTCGTCTCGGTGCTCTGCAGCTCCCAGACACGGCCGGTGAATCGTTGTCCTCGATTGCTCAGAGCGCCGACGGGACACGTCGACACGCACTGTCCGCAGAACTCGCAACCGGCGTCGAGCAGTGAGGCGCTGAAGGGCGTGTCGGGAAGCATGTCGAAGCCCCGGAACGTGGAACTGTACACGCTGCAGCCCTGCACCTCCTCGCAGATCCGCACGCAGCGGCCGCACGATATGCACTTGTCGTAGTCGCGATCGATCAGCGGATTCTCGTCGAGTGCCGCAGCCCTGTGCCGCTCACCCTCGAACGGCGACTCGGAGACCCCGAGCTCGTACGCCACATCCTGCAGTGCGCACGCTCCTGCGTTGTCGCAGGTCAGGCAGTCAAGCTTGTGATCCGACAACAGAAGCTCCACGACCGTGCGACGAAGACCCCGCAGCACCTCATTTTCGGTGGTGATGACCATGCCGTCGGCCACGCGCGTGGTGCACGCTGCGGGATAACCGCGCATGCCCTCCACCTCGACAACGCACAGACGGCAGGCGCCGTACGGTTCCAGTCGGGGATCGTGGCAGAGCGTGGGCACGTGTATCCCCGCTGCCCGGCAGGCATCGAGAACCGTGCCTCCCGGCGCAGCTTGGATCGGTTCGCCGTCGATGGTGAGCTGTACGGCTATGGGGTTCGTATCGTTCACGCGTACCTCCGCGTTCCGTTCGATCGCGACCGTGTCACTTGCCAAGCCGTGTCTTGCCCTCGCCGCGCCGCAGCACACGGACCTCGCCCTCGACCAGAATGCAGTCTATGCACTCCTTCACGAACGACGAGATGTCCGAGACCGAAACGATGCCAACGGGCTTGCCGTTCTCCACGACAGGCAGTCTGCGCATGGCGAGCTCGCGCTGCAGGCGCACCGCCACGAGCAGGTCCATGCCCGCTTCAAGAGGGACGAAATCGGTGAACATGATCTCGCCGGCAGTCACGACGTTGGAGTCCTGCCCGTCCGCCACGACCGTGTGCGTGATCTGACGGTCCGTGCACAGGCCCAGAAGCATCCCGTCGCCGTCAACGATGAGCACCGAGCCGACCTGTTCATCGCGCATCTTCTTGGCCACCTCGGTGATCGTGCAGTCAGTACCGCACGAGACTACTCTGGCGGTCATGATGTCGCTGACCTTCATCGGTTCCATCCTCTCTCTGCGGGCACCGCGCCTTCGGCGCGTCGGCTCCACGTAGCTTCTCTACACCCGGCTGATGGCATCGAACGCACAGTGCCCCACGCACACGCCACACTTGATACACCGGTCCGGATCGATCTCATGCATTCCCTTGATCTCGCCCGTGATCGCCAAGGCAGGACAGTGCTTCTTGCACGCCCCACACCCCTTGCACAGTTCGTTGTCGATCACGAACGTTGACAGCTCGTTGCATGCACCGGCTCGACAACGCCGCTCGTTGATGTGCTCCTCGTACTCCTCGCGGAAGTACCTCAACGTTGTGAGCACCGGGTTCGGGGCGGTCTGGCCCAGACCGCACAGCGACGTCCGCCCGACGTCCTGCGCGAGTCGCTCGAGGAGCTCTATGTCGCCAACTCGTCCCTCGCCCTTCGTGATCCGAGTGACGATCTCGAGCATGCGCTTGGTGCCGACGCGACACGGCACGCACTTTCCACACGACTCCGCCTGCGTGAACGAGAGGAAGTAGCGGGCGAAATCGACCATACATGTGGACTCATCCACGACCACGACGCCGCCGGAGCCCACGATCGCTCCGACCCGGGCCAGGGCCTCATATTCGATTGGAGTATCGAACAGCTCCACAGGCAGACAGCCACCGCTGGGTCCGCCGATCTGGACCGCCTTGCACTCCCGCGAGGTGGCACAACCGCCCCCTGTGCCAAAGACGAGTTCGCGCACGGTGATGCCCATCGGGACCTCGACAAGACCCGTGTATCGGACCATACCGGTGAGAGCGAAGACCTTCGTCCCCTTGCTCGTGCCCGTACCGATCGACGCGTACGCCTCGGCTCCATTGCCGATGATCCATGCGACGTTCGCGAGCGTCTCGGCATTGTTGATGCACGTGGGCTTGGCGTAGAGGCCCGAAACAGCGGGGAAGGGCGGTCTCGGTCGAGGCATTCCACGGCGGCCCTCGATCGACGCCATGAGCGCTGTCTCTTCGCCGCACACGAATGCACCTGCGCCCTCGCGAACGTGCACGGCGAAGGAGAAATCACTGCCCATGACCCGGTCGCCCAGGAATCCGCACTCGCGCGCCTGCTCGATGGCGAGCCGAACACGCTTCACGGCGAGCGGATACTCGGCTCGGACGTAGACGTAGCCTTCCTGCGCTCCGGTTGCCAGAGCGGCGATCGCCATGCCCTCGAGCACGGTGTGGGGGTCGCCCTCCACGATGCTTCGGTCCATGAATGCGCCGGGGTCTCCCTCATCGGCGTTGCAGATGATGTATTTGACGTCGCCGGGTGCATTCCGCGTGAAGCGCCACTTCATGCCAGTGGAGAATCCTGCCCCTCCGCGGCCACGCAGGCCGGAAGCGTCGATCTCCTCGATGATGCCCTCGGGATCCATGGTCTCCAGCGCCTTGCGCAGTGACGTGTATGCACCACGCTCGACAGCATCGTCTATCGACTCGGGGTCGATCACACCGCAGTTGCGCAGAACGATACGCTGCTGGATGCGATTGAACGGGATGTCCTTGTATGCAAGGATCGGCTCGCTGTCCGAATCCTCTCGGAAGAGGTACTCGCTGATAGCCCCGTCCCCGGCGATCAGGCTGTCCGCGATGCGAGCCGCTTTCTGTTCATTGACACAAGGGTAGAAAGTGCCTGAGGGGTCCACGACCACGATCGGTCCCTGCTGACACAGCCCGTGACAGCCCGTGCGCACCACGCGCATCGACGCGCTGACGCCCGCGTCATCGATCGCCTTCTCCATTCGGTCGGCGACCACGAGCGAACCGTTCATGGCACAGCCCGAGCCGGTACAGATTCGGATCGTCACCATGGCGCCATCGGTCATGTTTCCGGCAACTGTCATCTCGAGCGCTCCCTGCGGATTCGCTTGGCGAGCTTGCGGGCGGATTTCGAATCCAGGCTCGCATGCATCTGATCGTCCACGAGTACGAGGGGCGCCAGACCGCAGCACCCCACGCATGCGACAGACTCCACGGTGAAGCTCAAGTCCTGGCCCGTCTCCCCCACCGCAATGCCCAGCTCGTCGGAGATCACGGCCGCGACCTCATCGCCACCACGAACATGACAGGCGGTCCCGTGACAGACACGTACGATGGTGTCGCCGCGTGGTTCGAGATGGAACTGTGCGTAGAATGTGGCCACGCCGTAGACCTCGGACAGCGGGGTATCCCGAGCGTCCGCGACCGCACGCAGTGCCACCTCCGGAAGGAACCCGAAGATCTCCTGTGTTGCCTGAAGCACGGGAATGAGCGCTCCCGGGTCGTCCGCGTATCGCTCGAACACGGCGTCGAACAACGCGACATCGATCTCGCGCTGCTTCTCACTTTCTGCGCATCCGCACTGGTTCGCGCTCATATCCACCCTCTCAGCGATCAGTATCAGTCCAGGTAGGAGTTGCAGTACAGCGTCTCATTCCTGAGCACTGACATGGACTTCTCGATCGTCGTGTCCTGCGAGAGCACCGCCTCATCCGTGTTGACGACCGCCATTTGCAGGTCGTCGTTCGGGTCCATGATCGCGGCATCGAGGCCAGCCGGGATCAGCAGGGCGAGCAGTCCGGCCGCCAGTGGCGACTTCACATGCTCAGGACAGCCATTGTATATGTTCGAGAGTCCAACGACGGTCTTGAGCGGCGGATCGTTCAGCTGCTTGAACATGGCAATCGACTCGATCGCCTCGGTCGCCTGCTGCTGCGCGACCGAGATCGGCAGGAGCAACGGATCGAGGTACAGGCGGTCCACGGGTACGCCGAACTCCATCATCGCCGCCATGATCTCCGTCGCGGCCATGAGCCGCTCGTTGGCGTCACGGCTGACGCCCGCCTCCGTCATGGCAAGGCCGATGATCTCCGCTTCGTAGGTCTTGGCGAGCGGAAGGAACGTCTCGAGACGCGCTCGCTCGGCGGATGTGGAGTTGATGATCGGCTGCAGGTCGCAGATCCTGAGACCGGCCTCCATCGCCTCCGGGTTCATGGTGTCGAGGCACAGCCGGATATCCGGCACGGCCTCTTGAACGGTCCGCACCACGAACTCCATGATCTCAGGCCCGTTCTTGGTGGCAGGTCCCAAGTTGACGTCGAGCACGTTGGCCCCGCCCTCCACCTGGCGGAGTGCCATCTGACGGATGGGCTCGGGATCCCTCTCCTTCATTGCCGGACCGATCGTCTTGCTCATGATGTTGATCTTTTCGCCAATAACAAGCATCTGGATCCTCCTTGTTCCTCTAGTGAGCAGTTCTGTCAACGAGCGCTGACGCGATGGCGCGCAACGCGGTGTCGAATTCCATGTCTGTGTCGAACGGTGATCGGCCCTCTCGATCCGCCTGCCTCACAGCGTCGCTGTCAGGCAGCGTGCCGATGAGCTCGATCCCGCCCAACGCGTCGCGCAGATAGTCCACGTCCTCGGGTCCCCGAAGTCGGTTCCCCACCGCCACGATGTCGCCGACACCTATGTCGCGCGCAAGTGCGACGACCGTGTGCGCGGTCTGGACGCTTCGTGCCCCTGGTTCGACCACGACCACGAGCATGTCGACAGCTTCTGCAGTTCCTCTGCCCAGATGCTCGATACCCGCCTCCATGTCCAGAATCGCGATGTCGTCCCGCTCAACGAGCAGGTGGTGGGTGAAGGCCTTCAGGAACACTCCTTCGGAGCACATGCACCCTGAACCTCCTCGCTCGACCGTACCCATGCGCAGCAGCGTCACGCCATCCACATCCGTGCCACAGGTGTCAACGACGTCGGACACTTCGGGGTTCATGCGGAACATACCCCCCTGCCCGGGACGCGCGCCTGTCCGCTCCTCGATCAGGTCGTCCATCTCGGAGAGCGGCACGCACGCGGCTGCCGTCGCTGCATCCGCACCGAGCGCCGCGGCGAGATTCGCATCGGGATCAGCGTCGATCGCGATCACACGGCGCCCTTCGGACGCCCAGATGCGGGCAAGACCCGACGAGATCGTGGTCTTGCCAACGCCACCTTTTCCAGAGAGTGCGATCTTCATGAGCGAAGCTCCTTGCTACAGTCCGGCTGCGTCGAGTATGGAAGGCACGAGACGCTCGGCCCCAACGGCCATTATGTGTACACCGTCGCAGTGGTCACGCACCTCATCGATGAACCGGGATGCGATCTTGATTCCCGTCGCTTGCGCGTCCGAGGAGTGCTCGAGCTCGCTGATCACTGCGTCCGGAACAACGATCCCGGGGATGTTGCGATTCATGAACTTCGCCATGCCTGCCGAGCGCAGTACGACCACACCCGCCATGACAGGCACGCCGAACTGCCGTGCCTGCTCCATGAACCGCTTGAAGGATGTGGCATCGTAGACAGCCTGTGTCTGAAAGAACCGCGCACCGGCCTTGACCTTCTTGGCGAACTTCGCCAACTGCGGCGGCAGTGGATTCGCATCAGGCGTCACCACGGCGCCGGCCAGGAAATCCGGTGTCCCATGGAGTTCCTTGCCTGCTGCATCGACCCCGCCATTCAGTGACTCGATCACCTCGAGCAACTGCACGGACTCAAGATCGAACACAGGCTTGGCCTCCCGATGGTCGCCCAAGGTCACATGGTCACCGGTCAGGGCGAGTACGTTCGTGATCCCCAGAGAGGCAGCCCCCAGGAGATCCGACTGAAGCGCAAGGCGATTTCGATCGCGGCACGTAACCTGCAGAACGGAATCGAATCCCGCGTTCTCCAGATGCAGGCATGCAGCGAGGGTGCACAGACGCATGATCGCAGCCTGATTATCCGTCACATTCAGTGCGTCCACGCGCCCGCGGAGCAGCTCGGCGGTCTCCATCATCTCCGAGACATCGATGCCCTTGGGGGGCCCGACCTCGGAGGTGACCACGAAACGGCCCGATTCAAGCGCTTCCCGCAAGCTCATGACTCATCGCCTGGCTTGGTCATATCCCACTCGCATATGATGCGCGTCGAGTTGTCCGGTGGTGAGGATATCTGCTTGAACTGCTCCACGCGCCCGAGAGCTTCCAGCCGCTCGTATATCTCGACCCAGGCGCATGGCCGATCCCCGAGCTCGCAGGTGCCGTCGGACACGCCTCCACACGGTCCGTTGAGGATTCCCTTGGCACATCGAGTCACCGGACATATCCCCGCAGTCTCGCCCAGCACGCACTTGCCGCATGCGGAACACTCTGCACTCCAATGGGCGAGCCCCTTCGCCGCGCCAATGAAGAGCGTGTCCAAGGCGGGATAGACCGGTTTGCCTATCATCTCTGAGAGCAGGGCGACGCCGGCCCCGCATCCCAATGACAGGATCGCGTCATAGCCCTCATGCTCAAGACCCTCGATGTACTCCGGTTCACACTGTCTCTGTAGGACCGCGGGTCCGAACTCCGTGTACGTCGCGCGGCGTTTGTTCGCCAGCTTCAAGAACTGCAGGAGCGTGTCGACCTCCGTCTCACCTCCCGCGAGCGAAACGGCGGCACACGTGTTGCAGCCGACGAGCAGGACCCGTGAGTGGCGACCGATCATGTCGCAGATCTCGGCGATCGGCTTCTGGCGCACCACGATCATCGGCTGTCCACCTCCTTTTCGTCACGCGTTTGCGGAGAGGCGGTCACCTTGAAGGAATCGCTCATGCCGATCTCACTGAGCATTGCACGAATGTGTTCTATGCGGTTCCTGACGAGCTCCTGGGCGTGAGTGAAGCGACAGTCGCCGTCGATGCACTTGGTGAAGACTATGCGAGAAGCTCCCTCATCGAATGCCTCGAGGACAGAACGTTCACTCACTCGCAACAGGCAGGGAACTTGCACCGTACGGAAGTCCACACCTGCCTCAGGGATGACGTCCGGTACGGGCCCGCACGAGAAGACGAGCGCAGTATCCAAGCCGGCATCAACGAGTCGGCGTTGGACGCGTCGAGAGAAGTCCTCTTCCGACGCACCCTCTATGCTGATCGCCTGCGCCGGACATTGTGAGGCGCAGGCGCCGCATGCATGGCAGGCCTCCATCTCAAAGTACAGATATCCGCCCATGTTCACGCATGCTGCCCCGTGCGGGCACACGCGCGTGCAAGTGAGACACGACGCGCATTTCTCGCGGGCGAGTCGAGCACCCGTCGTGCAGGAGAGACACCGCTGGGCTTCACGGGCCGCCTCGAACTCCGTGTAGCCCCGCTCGAGCTCATCGAAAGTGCGAATGGCCTCCCATGGCTCGAGCCGTTCCATCTGAATGCGCCGACCTGTCTCCAGCTCCGCGGCCATGGTGTCCGGCACCTTGCCGAGAACGGCGTTCTCGGGGTCGAGCAGGTCGAATATCTCGCTGTCGCCCGTGATGTCGCGAAAGATGGCCGCAGCCGCGCGGTGACCCGATGCGATCGCGTCGATGATCTTGGTCGGGCCGTTTATGATATCTCCGGCCGCGTACACACCTTCCACAGTCGTCCTGAGATCGACCGGATCGACCTGGATCGACCTGCGCGGTGTCGTCGGAAGACCCATCCCCTCAACGTCCGCGCCCTGGCCGATGGCAAAGATCACGGTATCCGCCGAGAACTCCTGGACGACGCCCTCGTCAAAGACCGGGTTGAACCGACGCTGCTCGTCAAAGACGGCGCTGCACCTGACCGCGCGCAATGCCTCGACTCCGTCATCCCCGAGAATCTCACGAGGACCCCAGGAGCAGTTGATCGTGACGCCCTCCATCTCCGCCTCGTGAACCTCGTGCCCGGCCGCAGGCATCTCATCTCGGCTCTCGAGACAGACGACCTGGACCAAGTCCACGTCCTGACGCCGCGCGGTACGTGCTACATCCATCGCCACGTTTCCTCCGCCGATCACCACGACGCGCTCCCCTAGGTCCATCCGCTCGCCATTCGCACATGACTCGAGGAACGACAGCGCCTTGAGCACCCGCGGCTTGTTCGCACCGGGGATGGGCAGTGCGCGACTGTCCTGGAGACCGACGGCCACGAGCACCGCATCGTGATCGGCGGCGAGCTCGTCGATCGTGACGTCATGACCGATTCTCACACCGGTGTGGACCTCGACACCGTGCGCGAGCACGTGATCGATATCGCGATCGAGCGCGTAGTCCGGCAGACGGTAGTTCGGGATACCGTAGCGCAGCATGCCGCCGAGACGCGGTTTGCTCTCGTAGATGCTGACGGACAAACCCAGCTTCGCCAGGTCGTATGCGGCCGTGAGCCCTGTCGGACCTCCGCCCACTATCGCCACCCGCTCTGGCCTCTGACGCGCCCGGAGTGCTGGGGGGTACAGAGCTATGTCAGCCGCGGCTCGCTTGAGCGCAGCGATCGCGACCGGCTCGTCGAGCAGACAGCGTCTGCAGCCGTCCTCACACGGACGCAGGCAGACTCGCCCGCATACCGACGGCAAGGGGTTGCGCTCGAGCACGATCTCCAGAGCATCCATGAACCGGCTCTCAGCGATAGCAGTGAGATAACCTGGCACATCGACATGCACGGGACACCGGGCACGGCACGGCGCGAACAACCGGTCGTCTCGCGACTCGGCTCCCGTGCCCTTGTTCGAGCTACCGCTGTCCATTGTCAGTCCCGTTCCCTTAGCGATGTGAGCATGCGTTAGCTGACTCTGCGTTTGATGAATGCGGGCAGGTCTGAAGCCTCATATGGGCCCACAACGACATCCCAGCCGTCGAGCTCCTCCGAGAGCTCGCCGCTGATCTGCGCGAACGCTCCCGGCAGAATGACTTCTCGGTGACTGATCTTGTCGGCGATGCCGCTCTCGTTCACGAACTTGGCGATACCCTCGGGCACGAACTTACCTGCGGCCCACGCCGTGAGCACCGAGAGTCCCTCGGATTCCACGATTCCCAGGTAGGCGCCCGTCTTTGAGGCCTCGATCTCGCCTGAGACGATGAAGTACGTCAGCGAGAAGTTCGTCGTCACAAAGAAGGGTGAGTCCGGTCCGGGCGAGCCGATCTCGTAGATCTTCGACTCGGCCTGCATGGGGCGCTGGGGATCGGTGAAGATGTTCTGACGCAGAACGAGCAGCGGGAGCATACGCCAAGGCTCCGCGCCCGTGAGCACGATGATGCTGCCGTACTTGACTACATCGAGGGCACCGTAGACCGCCTCCAGCATGTCATCGCCACCTGCGATCGCGCCGGGGAAGGTTATCGTCGGATAGCCGAGTGGAGCGAACCTCTGATTGAGAGCGGCCCGCCGGGCGAACACCTGATCGCGAAGCGCTGCACCGGCAGAGCTCGGCGCAGAGTCGATCACGAGGTCCTTGAGGCCCGCTGTCGCTGCCTTCTCGGCCAGCGCGGCGACAGCCTCGAGTCCCGAACCGCGAACCGCCAGCGGACAGGAGTGCTTCACGGCCAGCGCGATCATCTCGTCGGCGTTCGACTCGGTCGCGGCATGAATGAGCGGGCGTTTGGTCCCGACGGCATCGAGGGCCGCAGCCATGTGTTCCGGATCGTCGGCCATGAGCACGAGAGGGAGTGTCGTGGCAGCGGATACCCGCTCGACGACCTCCTTGAAGCGCGCCCCGTCACCCAACGAGCGAACGGCGACGAAACCGCATCGCAACTGCATCTGCACGCGCTCGAACGAGGCTGCGTTGGCATCGGCGACAACTGCGTCGATGTCC
>JAQIBK010000131.1 GCA_027859125.1 Actinomycetota bacterium
CTACGCAGAAGGCCAGCGACGTTATGTTGAGTCTCTCTCGGCGTATGCGAGACAGTTCCTTGGACAGATGGACAAGCCGGACGTCGATCATATCGAGGGGCTGTCGCCCGCCGTGTCGATCGACCAGAAGACCACCTCCCGAAATCCGCGATCCACTGTCGGCACTGTGACTGAGATCTACGACTACCTCAGGCTGCTGTACGCGAGAGTCGGTGTTCCACACTGTCCAACATGTGGTCGTCCGATCGAGCGTCAGACCAGTGACCAGATAGTCGATCACATACTCCAGTTCAAAGCGGGGACCAAGTTCCAGGTGCTTGCGCCTGTGGTCAAAGGTCGCAAAGGCGAATACGGCAAGATGTTCGACGACTTGCGTGCCGAGGGATTCACTCGTGTTCGAGTCGATGGAACCGGGCGCACGCTCGATGAAGCGATCCTGCTCGACAAGAAGTACCGACACTCTATCGAGGTCGTGATCGACCGGCTTGTCATGAAGGAGAACGTGAGATCGCGGTTGGCCGACAGTGTGGAGACGGCGCTTCGTCTCGCCGACGGGACTGTACTGGTCGTAGTGGGCGACGGCGACGAGCACTCCTATTCGCAGGCGCTCGCGTGTCCCGTCCATGGCGTTTCCATGGACGAGCTCGCCCCCCGCGATTTCTCGTTCAACAGCCCCTACGGAGCGTGCCCTGAGTGCAACGGACTCGGTTCGCGCCTTGAGGCCGATCCCGATCTGGTGGTTCCGGACACCTCTCTCACTCTGGCAGAGGGTGCCATCAAGCCGTTCCCGTCTAGCGGCAACTACTACCCGCAGCTGATCGCCGCCGCTGCGACTCACATGGGTGCGGACACCGACACGCCCTGGAGCGATATGTCCGACGAGGTTCAGAGCGCCCTCCTGGATGGGCTTGGCGACGAGAGGATTCGTGTTGACTACCTCACTCGTGATGGTCGTGAGACGCATTGGTACTCGCGGTACGAGGGCGCGGTCAATTCGGTCATGCGCCGCTATGAGGAGACCGAGTCCGACGCGAGTCGCGACAAGCTCGAGGAGTACATGGCGGTGATTCCCTGCAAGGCTTGCGGCGGAGCCCGTCTCAAGCCCGAGATACTCGCTGTGACCTTTGGTGAGATCAACATCAATCAGGTGACGAGCATGTCGGCTCGGGCCGCACTTGAGTTCTTCATGGCTGTTGAGCTCTCGGAGCGTGACGCGCATATCTCTGAGCGAGTCATCAAGGAGATAGTCGAGCGACTGAAGTTCCTTGTCGACGTTGGCTTGGACTACCTCACACTCGAGCGGGCAACAGCGACACTCTCAGGCGGCGAGGCACAGCGCATCAGACTGGCCACGCAGATCGGCTCCGGTCTGGTCGGTGTGCTGTACATACTCGATGAGCCTTCGATCGGTCTTCACCAGCGTGACAACGTGCGGTTGATCGGGACTATGGAGCGGCTTCGAGACATCGGCAACACCGTGATCGTGGTGGAGCATGACGAGGAGACGATCCGCGCAGCCGACTTCGTTGTCGATATGGGTCCGGGAGCCGGAGAGCACGGCGGCGAGATCGTGTGCATGGGTGAGCCCGCCGACATCATGGCCTGTGAGGACTCATTGACTGGTGCGTACCTCACGGGAGGCCGCTCGATCGCCTCACCTGAAGAGCGACGCGAACTGAATAGCGGATCTCTGTCGCTGAAGGGTGCGACTGAACACAACCTCAAGGGTCTCGATGTGGACATCCCTCTCGGGTCCCTGGTTCTGGTCACCGGCGTGTCAGGTTCCGGCAAGTCGTCTCTGGTGACGGATACTCTCGCGCCTGCGATCAGCAACAGAGTCTCAAGGTCACGCAAGCGCGCGGGGAAGCATTCCTCGCTTCTGGGCGTGGACAGGATCGACAAGATCATCGACATCAATCAGTCGCCCATCGGGCGCACTCCTCGTTCGAACCCTGCGACTTACACAGGCATCTGGGACGATGTGCGCTCTCTGTTCTCGTCCACTCCTGAATCCAAGGCGCGCGGATACTCTCCCGGCAGGTTCTCATTCAACGTCAAGGGCGGTCGGTGCGAGGCCTGTAAGGGCGACGGGCAGATCAAGATAGAGATGCACTTCCTGCCCGACGTCTACGTCCCGTGCGAGGTCTGCAAGGGCGCC
>JAQIBK010000054.1 GCA_027859125.1 Actinomycetota bacterium
GAGATCGAGCACCCGATCATCCAGGGGGGCATGGCGTGGACTGCCACCGCTGAGTTGGCTGCGGCTGTCAGTAACGCTGGCGGACTGGGCATCATTGGTGCGGGTCACATGCCGACAGAACTACTGCTCGAGCAGATCCGTTCGACCAAGGAGCGCACAAGTAAGCCGTTCGGGGTGAACCTCATGCTTCTCACTCCTCATATAGATGAGCTGGTCCAGATGGTTCTGGCAGAGGGCGTTCATGCTGTCACCACGGGTGCGGGTAATCCGAGCAAGTACATCGCTGCTCTTCAGGACAAGGGTATGAAGGTGCTGCCCATCGCCCCCAGTATCGCCTTGGCAAAGCGGCTCGAAGCGGCCGGCGCGGATGCGATCATCGGCGAAGGCATGGAGGCTGGTGGACATGTCGGCGACCTGACGACGATGGTTCTGACACCCCAGCTTGTTGATGCTGTCAGCATCCCCGTTGTGGCCGCTGGCGGTATCGCCGATGGTCGCGGTCTTGCGGCGGCGTTCGCGCTCGGCGCTGAGGGAGTTCAGGTCGGGACGCGTTTCATGTGCTCTGCGGAGTGCACGATCCACGAGAATGTGAAGGCTAGGATTCTGAAGGCAAAGGACCGCGACACTGTGATCACGGGTCACTCAACAGGTCATCCTGTGCGAGTGATCAAGAACAAGCTCTCAAAACAGATACTCGCGCTTGATCGCGAGAACAAGTCTAAGGAGATAGAGGATCTCGGCGCAGGCAAGCTGGCCCTTTGCATGCGACAAGGTGACATTGAGGAAGGAAGCATCATGGCAGGTCAGTGTTCGTCCATGATCGCATCCGTCATGCCTGCGGCCGACATAGTCAATAAGATGATACTCGAGGCCGAATCTGTCATGCGGTCCATGTCCGAACGCATAGGGTAGGTTTGGCTCATATGGTCACTCGTACTGCAATCGTGTTTCCAGGTCAGGGCTCCCAGCGACCCGGCATGCTGGACGCAGTCCCGGATCACGACTCACTGGGTCGGTTGTTGGATGCCGCTGAAGCACTGTCCGGGTTGAATCTCAAGCGCATCGCAACAGATGGGAGTGCCGAGGAACTCTCAGATACTGTTGCAGCACAGCCACTCTTGTACCTCGCAGATTGGGTGTGGGGAGTGACACTCCTTGATTCAGGCGTGGAACCGATCGCTATGGCCGGTCACTCTTTGGGAGAATTGGCTGCGCTTGCGGTGGCTGGTGTGTTCTCCGCAGAAGCGGGGCTCGAACTCGTCGTTGAGAGATCCAAGCTCATGGCGGCGGCTGTCCAGGCGACACCCGGAGGGATGTCCGCTGTGCTTGGCATGCCCGCTCAGGACATCGTACGTGTTCTGGACGACATCGATGATGTTTGGATCGCCAATGACAATGCTCCGGGCCAGGTCGTCATCTCGGGTACGGTACAAGGTGTTCGTGAGGCTACCGATTCTCTCTTGGAAGCTGGAGCCAAAAGAGTAGTGCCACTCCCGGTAGCCGGTGCATTCCATTCACCGATCATGGAGCCTGCCCGATCAGCCTTCGCTGACCTGCTCTCCTCGACAGAGTTCTTGGAAGCGCACGTGCCCATCATCCAGAACACAATGCCAGAAATGTCAGTTGACCCCACCGTCATCAAGGAACGTCTATCGATGCAGATCGCGGCGCCTGTGCGCTGGACTGACACGATGGCCGCGTTAGTGGCCGAGGGACCGATCACCCTTATCGAAGCAGGGCCCGGCGCCGTCCTCAAGGGACTTGCACGCAGAGTCGACGGCATTCAAGCGCTCTCAGTTGAAACTGCAGGTTTGGAAGCGATCGTCGAGGAGGTATTGTGATGCCCGGCATGTCTGGTTCTGTTGTGCTTGTCACTGGTGCATCTCGAGGAATAGGCGCGGCCATAGCGCTCCACATGGGCTCGTTGGGTGCGTCCGTTGCCGTCAACTATGCGGGAAGCGAAGCCGCGGCCCTGAGCATCGTCCAACAGATTCGCGATTCCGGCGGCGACGCCGATGTATTCCAGGCGGATATCGCTGACAGTGCAGCGTGCACAGCACTGGTCGCCGCCGTGGTCGAACGTTTCGGTGGACTCGACGTTGTCGTGAACAATGCAGGCATAGCGCGCGACGGCCTGCTGGTGCGCATGTCCGATGAGGACTGGGATGCTGTCATCCGCACGAACCTCACCGGTGTCTTCGCTGTGACTCGTGCCGCTGGAAAAGTCATGATGAAGGCGCGCGCAGGGTCGATCGTGAACGTCTCGTCCGTGATCGGTCTGGTCGGCAACGCGGGCCAGGCCAACTATGCTGC
>JAQIBK010000095.1 GCA_027859125.1 Actinomycetota bacterium
ATTGTGCCCCGCCAGCAGGTCTATCCACACCTTGCCCGGTGTGGTTTCCACAACTCGCCAGACGGAAGCTCCGCCGGTCACCCGGCGGAAACGCTTTGGCATTGGATGGAAACTAAGGAGCGAAACTCATGCCGGCTCTGACGGGAGATCGAGGGTGTCGATGACATGCTTCTTCTCGATAGCCGCGCGAAGGATCGCCTGGTAGCAGATGGCGTTCACGCTGCGGGCGATGCCGGCGGAGCGCTTGAACACCGTCATCTTCGCTTTGTCGGAGAACAGTTTTTCCTTGCAGTGAACGACTTGAAGGCCGTGATCGATGTAGCCGGCGGTCTCCTCCAGGCTCATGGGAACAAGCTCGTGAGTGAGGCGGATTCTGGTGCGCAGCGCGTCGAAGTGAGCGTAGGCAAGGATGGTGCGCAGGTCCGGTTGTCCGGCGAGGATGAAGGTGATGCGGTTGGACGAATCGGCGTCGAAGTTGGTCATCGACTTCAGCGCGAGAAGCGCCTCGGGGGCGGCGTCCTGCGCGTCGTCGATGAGAACCAGTGGTTTGCGTTTCGCCTCGGCGACCGCGGTGTAGAACAGCGGCTTGGCGCTCGAGAGTGAGTACGGCGGATCGATCTTCATGCCCTGCAGGAGCAGCTTGAACAGCTCGCCGGCGCCGCTGATGCTGCCGCGCAAGTACAGCGTCTGGTAGCGGGTAGAGTCGAAGCGCTGCGTGGCCGAGCGCAGCACGAGGGACTTGCCGCATCCGATGGGTCCTGTGAGTACCATGATGTCCTCGCTCTCGAGGCCGAGCTCAAGCATCGCGGCGGCCTCCCGGCCGGTTGCGGTAGGAAAGATCTCATCGGGGCCGATGTCCTTGCCGAACGGCAGACGTGAGAAGCCGAAGTGGTTCTGGATCACCTCCTTCATGACTGATCTCCTTCGGAGAGCCTGGTGTAGCGGGGTTGATCGGCTTCGCTACGCAACTTCTCCTGGCGTGAGCGTAGCTCGGAGAACCATGCGGCAGCCGCCTGTGAGACCTTCACCTGCGGCGTATCGCGCTCCGCGGCAAGCGCCGGTGAGGTCGTATTGGTGATCGTGTGTGCGGTGAGCGTTTCGACGCACGCGTCGTGTTCGAAACGCCATACGGTGGCAAGATCGAAGGGGTCATAGCGTACCTCGATTACCGAGCCGTAGCGGGCCGCAGTGCGGTACTGGTTGCTGTGCAGCTTGATTACTCCATACTTGTTCACCGTACGCCGGGCTTGTTGGAGGAACAGCGCCTCGAACCACCGTAGGTCTTCCACGCGGCGATGGTCCTGTGGAAGACCGGAAACGAATCCAGCCTGCGGCGGCTCTCCGGTTGAGGAGTGGTTGCGCCGGTTGTACTCTACTTCGCACCACGCCCACAGCGCTGAGTTCAGCTCCTCGAGGGTCTGGAATCCGGCCCGCTGCGCCTCGCTCTGGAACTCATGTTTCAGCGTTTTCATGATCGCCTCGATCTTGCCTTTCGACCATGCCTGGTAGGCGCGGTGGTGGATCTTTCGGGTTCCCAGCTTCGAGAGGATGAAGGCGAACTGGCCGGCAACGTAAACGTGGCCATTGTCCAGGTACAGTTTGCGCGGGATGCCCCAGCGCAGCACCATCGTCTTGAAGCTGTCCTCCATGCGGGGCAGCTTCTCGTCCCAGTAATAGCGGGCGAACACGATGCGCCGGGAGTAGTCGTCGACCCAGCCGAACAGGTAGGTCTTGCGGGTCTTCTGCGGGTTGTCCGGATCCGGTAGCCAGATCCCGTCGCGAGCGTCGCCCTGCACCAGCTCCATCGAGCAAGAGGCCTGGAACTGACGAAACGATTGTCGTGTGGTATCAAGCGCTTTCGCTGCGCGCTGCTTGTGTCCGAGTCCTTGTTCGGCGAGGAAGCGGTAGATCGAACGGTCGCTGACCTGCTCGACAGAACGAGCGTAGTGTGGGTCGCGGCTCAACAGCCTGCGCAACTGCGGCACGGTGCGTCGTGGGTGTTCTTCTACAAGCGCGAGGATTCGCTCGCGGAGCAGCGAATCGTGTATCCGCGGTGAGGGGGCTTTGCTACCGCTGCGGTGAAACAGCAGCGCTTGCGGCCCGCCTTCACGGTAGCGGCGCAGGTAGTTGCGCACGGTGCGCTCGCTCACCCCGTGCTGCTCCAGGTATGAGAGGCGAGCGCGAGCTCGATCGGCTTCGTGCAGGCGGTCGTCGAGTAGCGTCTCAACCAGCGCGACGCGCACCTGCCAGGCCTCAAGCTGCTTCTCATTCAAACTCGTCCAGTTGATCTCGTTCATCGTGGTTCCTCCATGGTGAGCAGCCTTGTATCACGGCGGGCGCCGCCGCACCGAGGCACTCGTCGATGGAGGTTGCAGGTAGTCTTTCCTCATCGTCGCCTGCAGCAGGTACCGCAGTGACGGCAGCGGCGCCACCTGAGCGCCGAGGCGAGCGTGTGCTTCGACCTCGGCGCGGTAGAGTCGTTGCACACGCGAGAGCGCCGAGCTGTCGGGAGTTTGGGAGGGGATATCCCCAAGCTCCGGACTCATCGCGCGGCCGGCGGAGAGCTCGAGCGCCACGCAGGCGGCTGCCTCCTCGAAGCGGCGCAGATGCCTGTGCGCAGTTCGTGGATCGATGCATCCGAGTAACCGGCAGACCCTCTCGTTTGTGCGATCTTCGCTCCCAAGGGCGCAAGCCTCCTCTACATGGTCGAGTCGAATGCGGCAGTGCGGCATGAGGAACTCAGGTAGAAGCCGTCGTGTGTACTGCTTGCCGTCCTTACGGGCAATCGGGCAGCGGATGACGATGATCTCAATCTCCTCGTCTTCTCCGCTGTCTCGATCCCGGTAGTGCCGATCGACGTAGCCGTGAATCCGCAATCCATGGACCGTTCCGCACAACAAGCACGGCTCGCGTGAGAATCTGAGGTAACATTCTTTCTCGAATTCCGATAGTGTGTATGTGACGACTGTGGTTGCTTCACAGTTGTTTCAGGCGCTCCCGTTGTTCGCGCAATGGGGCGCCTTTCTTCATTGGTCGGCGAGGGAGGAAAACTTCCTGGTCAGCCGACGGTATTCAGTATCGGCAAGTTTGCGCTCTCAGCGGAAGCTTCGGCTGGCGGGGAACACAATGTCTTGAGCACTTCGTCTCTCTCATACATCTGGTTTGTGACGTACTTATGAACGAGCACGTTGATCAGCGTCTGGTACGGCATGCCCTGTTCGGTCGCCATCTCTTTGATGCGCGACAGATCGAAGCTGGACATACGAATACTGATCGCCTCGTTCTTCTTGGATCGTTGTGCAATTCGCCGCAAGTGTTCACGTGCTTCCCTAGATGCAGGAACCCACTCCTCAATTGAGTCTTCTATCTCCTGTTCTTCGGGCGTCAATTTGATATCGTCAATGTTCATATGTCGTCTCCATAGATGCGGTGATACTTTCGACTCGGGTAAGCCGTCTTGAGAACGAGTCGGTCCTCTGCATCGATTACGTACGGGACTATCCAGGTATAGGATCGAAGCCGTAGAACAAGACAATGCTGCCCGGCGTGTGACGGATTGGCGATGACATCCTGGTAGTCGCCCTGCTGGATCATGGCCGCTATCTCTTCGAATGATACGAAGCGTTCTCGCTTCAGTCACTCGTTCTTGGCGGTGTCCCACACAAAGTCCATCTGTGTGAAGCATAGCATCCAGTATATACAATGTCAATTCAAAGGGTGAGCCAATCGGCCACGAAGATCTGTGTTATTCGCACGGTCGGTGCTCACCGCCGATCTGGGTGGCATGGTAGTCATCCGCAAAGTGCCGGATCCTGTCGCACGGCGGTCGCAATGGTATGCGACGCGCAATGTGTGAGGGAGACGGATGAACAAATGCACCTGAGCGGCTACCGCGGGACGTAGCGCAATATAACACCTTCTCTCGCAAGTTCCGTCGAAGCCCTCTGATCCGCCTCACACGCTGTCGACTCGACCGACACCCGAATTGGATAGTTGTGAAGCAACCGAACCAATCTCCGCGTCGTATAGG
>JAQIBK010000155.1 GCA_027859125.1 Actinomycetota bacterium
AGTTCGATGCCCTTGTCTTCAGCCTGAGGGCGCACTTGTTCGACTGCATCACTGCAAATCTGGCTAACGTTCGTCTTGCGTAGTTCGACGCTGACCGTTTCTGCCTCGATCTTGGACAGGTCGAGGATATCGTTCACGAGTCCCAACAACCGTTTGCCAGACGCCTGGATCATCGCGAGTTGTCGGTGTTGTTCCTCGCTGACCTCTCCCGCCATCTCGTCGAGCATTATGCCGGAGAAACCGTTGATCGAGTTCAGCGGCGTCCGCAGCTCATGGCTCATCGATGCGAGGAACTCGCTCTTGGCACGACTGGCCGCTTCAAGGCGGGTGTTGGCGTGGGCGAGCTCCTCGGTACGCTCCTCAACGAGGATCTCAAGGTTCTCGGTGACTTCGGCCAGATGCTGCGTCTTCACGTGAACCTGCCAGCGCAGCAGTACTATGCCGACAGCGAAGACCGCCAGTAGCCCCCCACCTGCGCCAAGAACCCAAAATACCCACTCTGGGATCTTGGTTGCCGGCGCCTCGGTTGTATACCGACTGAGTGCCACGTAGTAGGCAGAGCCAGGCTCCCGCATCCATGCATCGAGATGTTGATCGATCGCTTCGAGCACATCGGTGTTCCCTCCCTCAGCTGTCGCATAGAAGAGCGGCACAGCGTTGAAGACGATCGGCGTTCTGGTCAGCCCGTAATCCGCATAGAAGTAGTCGCCGAACATGTAGTTGGAGGCTGCCGCATCGGCCCGGCCATCCGACGCGAACTGGAAGGCCTCGTCGAAAGAATCGGCCTGGACGATCTCGACGTCGTAGCCGAACCCCGCGACCATCTGCGACAAGACGGTCTCTTGGATGGATCCCCTGAGCGTTGCTACCCGTAGCCCATTGAGCTGGGAGACCCTGTCCGCAGTGGTGCCAGGAGCCGCGTACACACACGACCAGCTGTCGATGACGGGCGTCTTGTGGAAGTCGAACAGCGCATCTCGCTCAGTCGAGTACGCAACGTCCGGCATCACATCGATGCGTCCCTCTTCGAGCGCCCGGAGACCCTCATCCCATGTGCCCGAGACCCAGACGAGTGTCCAGTCTTCTTCCTCGGCCACCTGCTCCAACAGATCGACGAAGACGCCCGCAGGCTGTCCGCTATCATCGGTCGCGGTGAATATCTTCGGCTCGTTCTGGTAGATGCCGACGCGTACCGTGCGGGACTCGGCGATGGCCGAAGTGGGCGACATGAGGATGGCCCCAGCGACGAGAATGATGCACATGGGGAACGCCCAGCGACGACGCGGCCTCAAGCTACCGGGAGATACTCCATTTGTCATGAGCGCACCTGCTCGCTGTGACCTTGATGCATTCTTGGCCCCCTGGGTCATCCGCCGTGCTGCTGCCCAGCCCCTTGTACGTTTGTACCATGGGGACGCGAAACCCAACCCAGTGCTGTCGGCGGGCGCAGCGGAGGAGAATCCGCGGCTCAACACGCAAGAAGACCCCGCCGGATCGGCAGGGCCTTCGTCATTGCTGTGGTGGCCAGAGACGGACTTGAACCGCCGACACGCGGACTTTCAATCCTGGAAGTGTTGCGGGTCAATCCGACACTAGGAGGGCCGGTGTATCGTATGTGTTGCGAGCACTACTTCATCACGGTCAGTTATCGTGGACGCGTTTGTAGCCGTCGGAGACATCCAGCCATCGTGGGTTGCACACCACGTCCATTACGCGGCGCCGTCACTACTCCTGAGAGTCATCCGCGAAACGCAGGGGCAGCCCGAGCGTGAACTCCGAACCGGAACCGGGCGTACTCTTGGCGGTAAGCTCCCCACCAAGGAGATGTGCAAGCCTTCGCGAGATGGACAGGCCCAGTCCCGTCCCCTGCGGTTTGGCCTCATCTTCCGCAGGGATCTGTTCGAACTCACCGAATATGCGCTCGAGTGCGTCATTGTCGATCCCGACACCCGTGTCGGTCACTTTTATGGACATCGTCTGCTCACCGGCACAATCGATCCTGAGCTCCACGCTCCCGGACTCCGTGAACTTGATCGCGTTGCTCAGCAGGTTGAGTACGATCTGTGTGAGCTTAGCTCGATCTATCATCACAAGGCCGCGATGAGAACACTCTTTTGCGCACGGGGTGAATAGGAGTTCTATGCCCTTCGCGTCAGCCTGAGGGCGCACTTGCTCGACCGCATCACTGCAGATCTGGATAACGTTCGTCTTGTGTAGTTCGACCCTGATCGCCTCTGCCTCGATCTTGGACAGATCGAGAATGTCGTTCACAAGTGCTAGCAGCCGTTTGCCAGACGCCTGGATCATCCCCAGTTGCCGCTCTTGTTCCTCGCTGATCTCTCCCGCCATCCCGTCGAGCATGATGCCTGAGAAACCGATGATCGAATTCAACGGCGTGCGAAGCTCGTGACTCATCGATGCAAGGAACTCGCTCTTGGCATGATTGGCCGCTTCGAGGCGGGAATTCGCGTGGTCGAGATCCTCGGTACGCCTCCGTACACGCTCTTCGAGGCTGATGTTCAGAGCAGTGATCTTCGCCACTTC
>JAQIBK010000194.1 GCA_027859125.1 Actinomycetota bacterium
TTCGAAGATCGCGAGCAGGTCGGCGCGCACGACTTCGGATTCAGCGCGAAGACGAGCCATGCGGGGGGTGCGCCGGGAGAGGTTGGCGGCGGCCTGTGCCTCCTGGCGGAAACGCGCGACGAACGCCGCGTCAGACGCGTATCGGGAGTGAAGGACCTTGATCGCGACGGTCCTGCCAAGGACCTCGTCAACAGCTTTGTAGACTTCCGCCATGCCGCCGGAACCGATCTTCTCGGTCACGCGGTATCTACGGCCGAACACCAACTCTTCCACATGTACTCCCGTGTCGTAATGCGTCCACCAGCGTCGCCAGTGGATGTCCGTCCCACTCCGACCTTCATATTCTATCCGATGCGAGGCTTCTCGCCGAACATGCGCGCCGTCAACGCTCTATCGCCAACGCAGCCTCCAGGATCGTTCGGGCCGCAGGAGCCGCTTCGACGCCGCCGACACCGGCGTTCTCAAGAACGATCGCCACCGCAACACGCGGCGCCTCGGCAGGCGCGAAGGCGATGAACCACGCGTGAGTCGCGATGCCCTTGCCGACTTCGGCGGTGCCGGTCTTGCCCGCCACCGACACGCCGCTGATCTGCGCTCGCGTGCCCGACCCGGATTCCACGACGCCCACCATGAGGTCGCGGACGGTCGCCGCAGTCGCCGGATCGGTCGCCGTCTTCCACTTGCGAGGCTCCGCCGACGAGAGCACGCGTCCCGCCTCGTCCGTGATGCTGGCGACCAGATACGGGCGCATGATCTCACCGCCGTTACCGATGCCGGCCGCGACGAGCGTCATCTGGAGCGCGGTCACCTGGGGTCCCGGAGGACTATCGTGCTCACCCACGGGCTGGCCCACTCCCGCCCATGCTGTTTCCCACTCGGTCATCTCGTCGGGATCTGGCATGAGCGATGCGACGACGGGGATCCTCAGAGGGGGTTCATCGGCGAAACCGAAGCGGTTGCTCTGAGCCACCAGGTCCTGCGCGCCCAGCTCAACGGCCAACTGACCGAAAACTGTGTTGACCGAGCGTCTGGTGGCCTCTGAGAGCGGCATAGGGCCATATCCGCTGCCGCCATAGTTGGTCACCGGCGCGCCCCCGATCTCAATGGACGCAGGGGCGGGGTAGATCGTGTCCGAGGTTGCGATGCCGGCACCGAGCGCGCCAGTCAGCGTCACGACCTTGAATGTGGAACCCGGTGGGTACAGGCTCGTGGTCGCCCGGTTCACAAGAGGAGCGCCTTCGACGCCCTGGTCCAGCGACGCGATCAATGTGTCGACGTCGTTGGGATCGTACGCGGGTGACGATGCGAGCGCCAGGATCGCGCCGGTGCTCGGGTCGATGGCCACCACCGCCCCGGTACGACCGGCGAGGGCCTCCTCGGCGGCTCGCTGCTCGCGTGTGTCGATGGTGAGTCGAACGTCGTTGCCTGCTACAGGCAGACCGGCTGCTGCGTCGACCGCGTCGGCCAGGGTCGTGAACGATCGGTCGCCGGAGAGCGTCTCGGTCATGGCGGCCTCGATGCCGGTGCGGCCGTGGATCGTGCTGAAGTAGCCGAGCACGTGCGAGGCGGTCGAGCCGAGCGGGTACTCTCGGCGGTACGTGTCGCCTTCAAGGACGGACTGAGCGAGCACCACGGCGTCCGCGCTCACGATCGAGCCGCGAGGAGAGTTCAGGCCTGCCGTCAGATTGCGTGTGTTGGCGGGATTGGCTGCCAATGCCGGGGCCTGCGCCACCTGGAGCCATGTGAGGTTGATGATCAGCGCCGCCATGAGCAGCGACAGCGCTATGGTCACTCGAAGCAGACGTGACGAGAGAGCGAAGCGACCCAATGTGCCCGTATCATCGAGAGATTCGATCTCGGTGTCCCGACCTGTGGCCGCGTCGCCCGCGCGCATGAGAAGGCCCAGCAGAATGAAGTTCGACAGAATCGACGATCCGCCGTAGGAAACGAACGGCAGCGTGATGCCTGTGAGCGGGATCAGGCGGGTCACGCCGCCGATGATCACGAAAGCCTGCAGTCCGAATGTGGCGACGAGGCCCACGGCCGTCAGCATGGCCACGTCGGAGCGGGCACGGGAGGCGGTGGCCAGTCCGCGCATGCAGAACAGCAGATAGATGATCACGAGCGCCGCGGCGCCCAGAAGACCGAGTTCCTCGCCGATGGCGGCGAATATGAAGTCGGTCTCCACGAAGGGGATGCGCCCGGGCAGGCCGTTGCCCACACCGACCCCTGTGACTCCTCCCGCACCGAAAGCGAACAGCGACTGCACCAACTGATAGCCGCGACCCGCTGCATCGGCGAACGGGTCGAGCCATATGGCCATACGCGTCTGTACGTGCGAGAAGGTGAAGTAGGCGAACGTCGCGCCGACGCCGAACTCAGCGGTTCCCAAAGCCACCCAACTCATGCGTCCGGTTGCTGCATAGAGCATGACCACGAACACGCCGAAGAAGACGAGCGAGGAGCCAAGGTCCTTTTCCGCGATCAGGACCACGAGCGAGATGATCCACATGAGAAGCAACGGTCCCAGCCGACGAACCGGAGGCAGCCAGACTCGCATGAAGCGTTTGGTTGAGACAGACAGGACCTCGCGATTCTCCGCGAGATAGGAGGCCAGGAAGATGACCACCAGCAGCTTGGCTATCTCGGCAGGCTGGAAAGAGTAGCCCGCCACCCTCAGCCAGAGCTTGGCACCGTTCACTTCTCGGCCGACGACTGCCGGCAGCAGGATCAGAGTGAGACCTGCGAGCATCACCGTGTACTTGTAGCGTGCGAGCCTCTCGAGCGATCGAACGCCGGCCATCGTGCCGATGAGTGCGGCGACGCCGGCGATGAACCAGAGAGTCTGGCTGCCTCCGAGCTCCGGGTCGAGCCTGGTCACGAAGGCCAGGCCGATGCCAGAGAGCAGGCATGCGAGCGGAAGCAACAGGGGATCGGCCTCCGGGGTGAGCAGCCGTGCGGCGAGATGAGCTACGGCGAATGCGCCCAGTAGGCCTATCGGGACTGCGAAGTCCTTGAAGCTCAGCCCTCCGGTCGCGTGGCCGTGCACAAGCGCGAAGGCCAGCAGCACAACGGGCGATGTGGCTGACAGGAGGAGGAGTTCTGTGTTGCGCCTGGAGCGCATGATGACTCCTAGGGGGTCTCTACGGGTTCCGGGGTCATACTTGTGTCGGGTGTTGTCGTGCCGACGATCGAGCGCATCTCGTCCAGCAGGTCACGGCCATCGGCGACGTTCTCGACTTGCACGCTCTGCGTCAGTCGAGCGGCGGTCACAGCGTCGAGTGCGGAGATCGGGATAGTGGTCTCCTCTTCGACCCACGAGAGCTTCAGGCCGGCGAAATCGCCCGGTACTCCTCGGTAGAGGGAGACCGTGCCGTGCTCGGCGACCAGATAGGCCTTGGAGCGGGCGTACTGCATGAGACCGAAAGACCCGGTGGCGACCAGCGCGACTGCTGCAAAGAGCCAGACGAGCGCTCCGACCCAGGGTCGATGTCGCCTTGGAAGAGCGCTGGACTCCCGGGTCTCCCCCTCGATCTCGACCACGACCACGGAGACGTTGTCGTGACCTCCGGCCGCATTGGCCGCATCGACGAGCACACGGGTGATCACAGCGGAATCGCGGTACGAGCCCAGGATGTCCGCCACGTGAGCGTCGTCGAGCATACCGGTCAGTCCGTCCGAGCAGAGCAACAGCAGGTCGCCGGGCTCTGCGTCGACCTCGTATGTGTCGGCGAGCATGTTGGGGTCGGAGCCCAGGGCTCGGGTGATCACGCTTCGGTTGGGGTGGAAGCGAGCCTCCTCCTCGGTGAGGGTGCCTTGACGGATCATGTCGCCCACGAGCGAGTGGTCCTGAGTGATCCGCTCCAGGATCCCGTCGTGGTAGAGGTACGCGCGACTGTCGCCCACGTGCGCCACGGCGATGAAGGAGCCCTCTACCAGGGCGGCTGTGAGCGTGGTCCCCATGCCTTCGCCGCCAAGTCCATCGCGCTCGGCTTGGATCACGGAGCGGTTGGCGGTGCGAATGGCACGGCCGAGTGCTTTTGCGTCGGCACGTCTGGGCGCTGACTCTCGGAGTGCCTGGACAGCGACCTCGCTGGCCACTTCGCCGGCATCGTGTCCGCCCAGGCCGTCGGCCACTGCGAACAGGGGAGGGTCGATCAGGACAGCGTCCTCGTTGTGCGTGCGCACGCGTCCGATGTCGCTCAGGCCGGAGTACGACTTCCTGTCGGAGCGGGATGTCATGAGGACCTCACCTCCAGGCGAACGCTGCCCAGGTCGATCCGATCGCCTATCTTGAGGCTCCGTGTCTTGGTGATCGTGGTGCCGTTGAGCACCGTGCCGTTGGTGGAGCCAAGATCCTCAAGCACGAGATCCTCTCCTTCGGGCACGATGCGTGCGTGGATCGCGGATATGAAATCGTCGGCTATCACTATGTCGGATCCCGGCGAGCGGCCTATGACCACGGGTCCCTCAAGGGGAACGCGCATGCCCTTGAGCTCTGCAGGGCCTCTCACGACCACGAGCTCCGGCACGCCGGAACTGGCTTTGCCCCTCCCGGAAACCTGCCCGACGCCCGTCTTGATGGCCGCGAACAGGAACAGGTACAACAATGCGATGAGAAGCAGTTTCCCCACGAGCAACACGATGTCGACCATGTGCTATTCCCCGGGTTCGTGATAGACGAGCGTGGTCAGGCCTATTCTCACGGAATCGCCTTCCTTGAGCAGGGCCTTCGTCGTCTTGCGCTCGTTGACGAAGACGCCGTTGGTGGATTCCAGATCCAGAATGGCCCAGCCTTCCTTCACGGCGACGAATGCCGCGTGCTCTCTGGAGACGTTCGCGTCCGATAGGCGGATATCGCATCCATCCAGACGGCCCACGACCATGCGGGCACCTTCGAGGATCACATCGTGGTTCACGTCGGCGACGGTGACCGTCGACATGGTGCGCAGGGTCTGCCCGCGTCGAGCGGGGGATTCCGCGGCGTCACCGGCTGACATCTGTGCCACAGTCTCGAAGCGACCCAGGCGCAGATGATCGTTCATACCGAATCGCACGACTGGCTCACCGGAGAGGGCGTAGCCTTTCTCGCGGGCGTGCCCCTTGAGGAAGGTCGAGAGCTCTGCTGCCAGAGTCGGCGCGAACTCCCCCATCTGTTCGGCGTCTTGCCGGGACAAGGAGACGGTGAATGCAGACGGCGCGTATATCTTGCCGATCCCCACGGAGCGACCGTCGTCCATCGCTCTTGCGAGGGTCTTTGCGATCTCGGCTGGTTGCACGGGCGAGCGGAAGGCACCGGAGAACAGGCCTTCGACGGCTCTCTCCAGACGATCCTCGAAATCGGATAGGATGCTCATGCTTCCCGGTGCCCCTCATTCCTGTGTCGCCCTACTGGGCTCATTCCTCTTCGGCTCTGGTCGGAGCACCTGCTGCTACGACCAACACGACCAGTATAAGAGAGGCGGTGAGTTCCTGCGCGAGTGTCGCGCCAGTCCAGCCATTCAGCGCGCCTGAAGCGGCAGCGATCTCGTGTGCGATCAGGCTTCCGCCGACCATGGCGCTCGTTCCCAGTGCGGCTCCCAGCATCGCCGCGCCGCGACTCGCCCGATGGCATGCGATCGACATCGCCGCGCCTGCGATCGCCCATGCAACGAGCACTGCGAGCGGTGCCGCCGAGGAGATCAGCAGCTTCACGCTCCCACCGGTGACGTGCGTCTCCCACGGGTCGATCAACAACTTCCAGCCTACTGCCAGATACGGCGGAGTGCCACCGGAAGCGGCAGCTGCGAGCATCGTCAGCGCTGCGCTCATGGCCGACGCCGCCGCAGCCTTCAGCGGGGTGAGCGCGAATCCCAGCAACAGCGGAGCCGCGGACGCCGCATGGGCGACGCCGAGCACCGGACCTGCGAGCGGACCTGCTGCAGCCCCCGCACTTCGCCTGCCGACGAACCACCAGTAGAGAGCCGTGAGTACAGTGAATCCGGCCGCCAGCCAAGGCGCATCGAAAGCGAAGAGTCCCACTGAGAATGCGGTCAGGCCCAAGAGCATTCCCAACGAAGGGACGAGGATCGCAGCCAGAGCGATCATCGCCGTCGCACCTGCCTGTGCTGGGAGCCCCAGCTCGAACTGCGCGAGCCCCATCCAAGTCAGCCACGCTGCGGCCAGTCCCGCCCACAGGCGGACAACCACGCCGGAGCGCCTAGCAAGTCGGTCCCAGAGACCGGGGCC
>JAQIBK010000236.1 GCA_027859125.1 Actinomycetota bacterium
GCCGACTGCTTTCCTCGTCGGCGGGTTCCGCCACGCGCATCGCTAGACCTTCACGAGATCCCGGATGGCAGCCAGTTTGGCATCACCGATTCCAGTGACACGAAGAAGGTCCTCCACCGCCAGGAAAGGCCCGATCTTCTGCCTGTCATCGATGATTGCGGCTGCAGTCGATGGCCCTATGCCGGGCAGTGTCTCCAACTGAGCCTGCGTCGCTCGGTTCACGTCAATGAGCGCAGAGGCACCCGCCGAGGAACCTGAGCTCACAGAAGGCGCACTTGATGTGCCACTATCATCCATGGGCGAATCCACTGCGGTTCCAGCGCCCGTGTACGCTTCTGCGCTCACGACCGGGGAGTTGGGCTCCTCGCCACCCAGGATGGCTACCAGCTCGTCTTGTGTGGGTATCCGGACCTGTTCTCCGTCTACGAGCGAGCGGGCGAGGTTCACACCCTCCTGCGCAGCCTGGCCCAGCAGACCGCCAGCAGCAGCCACGGCATCAGAAACGCGCTGCCCCTGCACGAGCTCGTACACCCCAGGCCTGAGAACAGCGCCGACCACATGTATCTGCAGAGGCTCGGGTTGGACCACCGACGACATCTCAGCCGACTCCTGATCGCCCGCGCCAGCGGGAACCGACTCGCTGGACACAGCACTCGCCCCTTGCGCACTGGCGAGAAACACCGCGTCCGACTCCCCCGGCCACCACCTGACAACCCCAAAGGAGATCGCCGCAACTGCGAACAAGATGCCGACGATCAGAACAGGACGTTTGACCTCTGCAAAACCGGCCCTGCGAGCCAACTCCTGCACACGCTGCGAAATACCCACGGACATACAGATCGCCCCCACCGTCTCATTCTGACGGAGGGGGCGCCGCTTCGCTTCATGTATCAAACACCGGCAGTCTTAACCACAACCATCCGGATTCTTACCATGCGATGAATAGACGCTCGAACGCCGGGGCCGCAAGCCCTACTTGGCCACGACGCTCACGAGCTTGCCGGGCACGACAACGACCTTCTTGACCTCGACGCCATCGAGCCATGATGCGACCGCTTCGAGTGCGGCGGCCTCGATGATGTCCTTTGCGGCCTCGGCCGGAACCTTGATCTTTGCTCGAACCTTACCGTTCACCTGCACCACGATCTCGATCTCATCGGCCACTACGGCAGCCGGATCGAACACCGGCCACACCTCGCGGTGCACGGAATCGGTGCCGCCCAGCACCTCGCGCCAGAGCTCCTCGGCCATGTGCGGTACGTAGGGTGCGAGCAGACGGGTGAGCGTCTCGGCTACTTCGCGTATGAGGCCCAGATCGCGCGAACCCTCAGGCACCGCGTTGCGGTAGTCGTACGCGGCGTTCGTGAGCTCCATGAGCGCAGCGATCGACGTGTTGAGCTGGAAGCGCTCGATGTCATCGGTGATCTTGCCGATCACTCGGTGCATCTCGCGGTATAGCGTCTTGCCGGCTTCGTCTGCGGGCGAACCGGAGAACGCGGGCGCACCGGCGCTCTCGTCGGCGGTCTCGTCGACGAAACGCCAGACGCGCGCAAGGAAGCGGTACATGCCGTCGAGACCCTCGAACGACCACTCCAGGTCCTTGTCCGGCGGCGCCATGAACAGGATGTAGGCGCGAAGGGTGTCCGCGCCGTACTTGGCGATCATGTCCTCGGGCGCGACCACGTTGCCGCGCGACTTTGACATCGTGGCACCGTCGAGCTTGACCATGCCTTGCGTGAGCATGTTGGTGAACGGCTCCTTGAAGTCGATCAGCCCCATGTCGCGGAAGACCTTGGTGAAGAAGCGCGAGTACAGCAAGTGCAGGATCGCGTGCTCGATGCCGCCGATGTACTGATCGACGGGCATCCAGTAGTCGGCCTTGGCCTTGTCCCAGATTGCGTCGTCGTTGCGCGCGTCACAGAAGTGCAGGTAGTACCAGCTGGAGCAGGTGAACGTGTCCATGGTGTCGGTTTCGCGCTTGGCGTCGCCACCGCACTTGGGACACGTGGTCTCATAGAACTCGGGGTGGTCGGCCAGTGTCTCGCCCTTGGTGACGTCCACGTTGTCGGGCAGCACAACTGGCAGGTCGGCCTCAGGCACCGGCACAAGACCGCACGCCGGGCAGTGGATCGCCGGGATCGGGTTGCCCCAGTAGCGCTGACGGGAGATGAGCCAGTCACGCAGACGGAAGTTGATGGAGCCACGACCCTGGCCGCGCTCCTCGAGCCACGCGATGACCGCCGTGACGCCCTCGCCGTGCTTGCCGGTGGGCGTGCCGGTGAACTGGCCTGATTGCACCATGATGCCCTCGTCGGCGTGTGCGACGTCCCAATCGACATCGTTGACCACACGCTCGGACTGGTCTTTGAGCTGCTCGTAGAGCGGATCGTCCTCGCGGATCACGACCGGCGGGATCGCCAGATCGTACTTGCGGGCGAACTCGAAGTCGCGCTGGTCTCCGCAGGGAACAGCCATCACGGCGCCGGTGCCGTAATCCATGAGCACGTAGTCGGAGACCCAGACCGGCAGTTTCTCGCCGTTGACCGGGTTGATCACGTAGCGGCCGGTGAATGCGCCGTTCTTCTCGCGCTCGCCCATGGAGCGCTCGACAGCCGTGGCCTTGGCGGCCGCGCCCACGACGCCCATGACGTCAGTCGCATACTCGGTGCCGTGTACGAACTCATGCACCAGCGGATGCTCCGGCGCGAGCAGGAAGAACGAGCAGCCGAACAGCGTGTCCGGACGCGTGGTGAACACGGTGATGCTCTCATCCGACTCGTTGCCCTCAGCATCGCAGAGCTTGAAGTCGACCTCGGCTCCCTCGGAACGACCGATCCAGTTGGCCTGCATGGTCTTGACGCGCTCGGGCCAGCCGGGCATCTCGTCAAGATCGTCCAGAAGCTCCTGGGCGTAGTCGGTGATCTTGTAGTAGTACTGCTCCAGGTCGCGCTTCTCGACCACGCTCTTGCAGCGCCAGCAGACACCGTCGCCAATGACCTGCTCGTTGGCGAGCACGGTCTTACAGCTCGGACACCAGTTGACCGGTGACTTCTTTCGCTCGACCAGACCGCGCTCCCAGAACTGCAGGAACGTCCACTGGCCCCAGCGATAGAAGTCCACATCGCTCGATGCGAGCCTGCGGCTCCAGTCATAGGAGAAGCCCATGCGCCGGAACGACGCCTCCTGCTTCTCGATGTTGGCGTACGTCCACTTGGCAGGATGCGTGTTGCTCTTGATCGCGGCATTCTCGGCCGGCAGGCCAAAGCTGTCCCACCCCATGGGATGCAGCACGCTGTGGCCCTTCATGGTGAAGTACCGCGCGACCACGTCGCCGATGGTGTAGTTGCGCACGTGCCCCATGTGGATGTCGCCACTGGGGTACGGGAACATCTCCAGGCAGTAGTACTTGGGCTTGCTGGCATCCTCGGTCACCGTGTAGAGACCGTCGGCCTCCCAGACCTGCTGCCACTTAACTTCCAACTCATGCGGATCATACTGACGTGCCACAACGGCCTCCATGCATGCCGGGAACGGACTCCTGTGCATGATAGCCGAGGAAGGACTCGCCCGAAACCGTACGTATGGCTGAAGGCCGCTTCCTGATACGCAGACTACCGACCCAACACCACGTCGATGCCGAACAGAATAAGCTCGAGCTTGTTCTCAGGCAGCACGCCGACGCGATCTACCAGCGACGCACGGTCCAGCGTGACGACTTGCGAAACGTTGGCCACCGATTCCCTGGAAAGCCCCGTCGCTGCGCAGTCGAGCGCTACGTTCCCGGGAGCGTCAGCCCAGCGCAGGTTGCTGGTGAGCGGCACGCACACGATCGTCGAGATCCGACTGCGATTGAACGAGTCGCTCTGAACGACTACCACAGGACGCCGCAAGCCGGGTGCGGAGCCAACAGGCTCGCCCAGATCGGCCCACCATATCTCACCTTGGGCGATCACCATTCAGAGTCTTCGAGAGGACGCTTGGCGGCCTTGGTGGCGAAGCCACTATCCACCGACGACTCCTCGACGCACAGTGCGTTCAGAGCCGACGTCACGCCGTCATCGGAGTGACGGGCAACGTACTCCCGCACCGCCCGGCTGTAGAGCTGGCTCCGCGATTGATTGAGCTTCCGCGCGAGTTCGTCGGCCTCAGCGAACACTTCATCTGGTATGGATATCGCAGTCTTCATACCAAAAGTATAACTCGCCGATGCGACAGAGGCGACCCCTCTACAACGCGCAGCCTTGCCACGGCTTGATACTCGCGAGATCGCTGGCAAGCTCCGTTTGGGCGACCTCGGTATCGTAGGCGGCCTGAGCACGGAGCCAGTAGCCGTCAGAGAGACGGAAGAAGCGACACAGGCGAAGGTCGGTATCCGCAGTGACGGAGCGATTGCCCTTCACTATCTGCCCAATGCGCTGCGCGGGAACCCGAATCTCCTTGGCCAGCCGATACTGTGAAATGCCCATTGGCTTGAGGAACTCCTCAAGCAGTAGCTCACCTGGGGTGACCGGCTTGAGCTTTGTCGCCATCATCATCACCTTCTAGTGGTAGTCCACGATCTCGACGTCCGCTGGACCGGCGCAGGTCCACCGGAAGCAGACTCGGTACTGATCATTCACTCGGATGCTGTGCTGCCCCACTCGGTTTCCCTTGAGGGCTTCGAGGCGGTTGCCGGGAGGCACCCGCAGATCTTCAATACGACCCGCGATCTCCAGTTGCCGGAGCTTCCGCCTGGCCACCGACTCGATAGCGACGAAGCGCTTGACCCGCGTGCCACCGGCAAGCTTCTCAGAGTCGGCATCTTTGAATGATACGATCATGGGCCGATGATAACGCGTTGCGTTAATAACGTCAAACGTGATTACAAGGTCTATCAAGCAACTCAGATTCTCATCCATATGGGTCTCTTGCCGCGCACACCGCAATAGCACTTCACTCGGGTCTATCTTGCCGCAGCAGAGATTTCGAATACGCGGTAGATGATAATCAGTGTTGACTCGCTCACGCCAACTCCATTCGCAGGTTGCTGTGAATGCTCGATCTGTTCGAAGTCACATATCAGCGAGGTTCACAGCGAGTTCTTCCGTCTGCTAAAACCTGTGTACTACCAGCCAGATATCCAATCAGCCACTCTAGATGCAACCCACTTGGCGCTCAGCTGCGATTCGAACCCTCCGGCGGCCCCGAATGCGAATCCTATATCTGGTTTCTTGGCCCCAGTGTTTAGAGAGCCCCCTGGTCCGGGACCTGCAACACCCGAAACAGTAAGTGAGTGGGGATCGGCAGCATGTCCTTCGCCAGCAAGTGCCCAGACTGCATTCCCCAATCCGTACCCCCCATCCATCTCACATCAGACAACTCAATCATTGCACCCCCTGCACCGTAGTCCCACTTCTCAAACTCAAGTACTGTACCCGCTGAGAACGCTCCGCCGCTCGCGCCAATACTCACATGTGTATCAGCGTTCAGCTTGTACGCCCACGTCCCGTCACCGTTCTCTCGAGTCTCCGGAATCGCAGATCTCAAATTCCCTGCGTTGGGTGCGCCCATGTGTCTGATGTACGTGGGACTCGCGTGATAGGATCCCAGTAATTGACCCGCCAAGGGGCCGAGCCTCCCGAGAAACTGTTCATACTCCGTCATCCTCGTCTTTCCAGATACCCGGTTGTAGGTATACACCCCGGCAGAAACACCACGCGGACATTCGTAGACAATATCTGCAATGGCCCCCGTCGGATCCGAAGCGTTCACCGGATCCCCCACGCAGTACGCGTAGCCGTTCAGCGACGTCGGGTCGCCCGCGCTCAGCGGCGCCGGGTCCACGCTCAGGAACCGAGCGGTGTCCGGGTTGTAGTACCTGGCCGGCAGGTAGTAGAGCTGCGTCTCGTTGTCGTAGTAGTAGCCGCGATAGAGAAGCGGATTGCGTGTCGCGATCTCGTCGCCGCTCATGCCGACGAGCCCTCCGTAGGGATCGTACGCGTAGCGAGCCACCTCGTCGCCATCCTCATCGGTCATGCTGATGACCGAGCCTCCGTGGTCGACCTGGTACGCGTAGGTCGAGGTGGTGCCGTTCGATGCGGTCACCATGAGCTGCAGTGGCATCGAGTTCGGACCATAGAGGTAGTCGCAGCGCGTGCGGTCGTCATTGAACTCGGTGAGCAGCTTCTGTCCGGCCCAGAGGCTCGTGCGCTCGACACAGTTGTCTTCCCTGCTCGGCCGCATGCCGTTCACGCCGTATGAGAAGAACGCGGCACGATCGCCTATGCACGCTCATAATGAAGACCCACAGGCAAGAAACTTGTTGAGTCAATGAGGGACATCCACGAGCACCCTCGAACTGGACCCACTGGCTACATTGCTGGCTGTGTCTTGGGAGAAGTCACGTATCTCGGCACTGCTACGGAACACTCCTCGCTGGGATTCCCCTTGGCCACAATGAGATTGCTCCCATTTCGAGCTCTGGACCGGAATCCACTCGACATAGTCGTTTGAGCCCGAGTAGCGAGAACCTTTCTAATTCACAGACGCTTCTACCCTGCAGAACTCCAGGGCCGGTTGACATCTTCGCCCTCTTCGCTGATTCGAGGTGACGTCAGGTGCCGCGGCCTCTGTGCCTCTCAGACTGGTCGCGTCGATGGTCCCTACTTACCAATCTCATGATCACGCGGCAATAGAGTGATGGTTCTGGCTTTGGGTACACGAATGTCACTCTCCATGCTGACTCTCGGACCTGGCCCAAACTCAATCTCAACCCAGCGATTTCGATACAAGCTACTCAAGAGCCGATCAACATCATCAAGACCACGCAGCTCGGGGTCCGACTCGCTACCGTTCTCCTCGTACAGAACCGTATCACGGTCAAACACGACGACAAGCCTTTGTTGAATCGAGATGTCGCCGACGACCCCCGGAGAGGTCAGGTACATCTCGCCACTCTCTCCAAGCACGTTTGACCACGAAAGCCGACCCACGGCCGAACCGCTTCCGTCACTCTCAATCAACAGCCAAGAATCAAGCAAGTCCATGTCCTCAGATTCCGTCCAGAGGCTATACTCTTGCTCTGTTGGCAGAAACGGATTGTCATGAGGCCACCACATTGTCGGATCTACGCTATCCGGTGGTCTTATTGGGTCAACGCTGGATAGCCAGAATACCCCAGATCGGTATTCAAGAGAAACACGAACCCACGAGCCTATCGATTCACTATGGTGCCACAATCCAGGCCCGTTCGGCTGGATTCGTATCGGGATCTCATGTTCTAGGTAGTAGCCCGCTATTGGGTCGGGAACCCTCATGGTCAAACTCAGACCATCGGCATCGATGCCCTCGTCGATGCCCTCGACTACAACCGTCTCTCCCCCCTCCAGGCCACGCATCACCCAGTTTCGGTCACCGACCAGCACCGGCGACCCCAATTGAGTAGTCGTAGCGCAGCCCAGTTGAACCACAAGAACCGCGCCAAGAGCAAAGACCAAGGACAAGCTGCAAAGCTTCTTCATGAGCGCCTTCCTTGCCTCATCAGATTCTCATCATCCTCAACGAGCCTGAGCTCGAACAAAGATAGCGGTAACACGGTTTCCGGTAGGGACAAGAATCGTCTCACCATCATGACTCACACTGTCAACATCGCCCTCAAACAGAATCGTCTTTCGATCGTTGGGATAGCCACTCCAGCCCGTGACCACCATATGGAAACCTGTCGGACTATGGGGTATGTCAAACTCGATAGCGTACCAAGAGAGTGATCCCGTTTCGTGACAGTAGCATCCCGCCGGAGTGACTCGCCTACATGAAACATCAACCATCAATGAACCTACTTTGTCTGGAGTCACGTTCATGTAGGAGTTCATTGATGGGGAAAGTGGACTGTAGCGCGGATCATCGACGTGCGGACTGGGCTGTCCTGAGGGAATGCTCGTCCGATTGAGCCGCACGTCCTCGTTCCCGAGCATCTCTCCTGCCGCCGCAACGGCCTCTTCTGACGTAAGGTCGTCATCTTTATCCTTGAGGATTCTCGCAAGATCCAACACGGAATCGGATCCCACGGCACCCCTCTCATCCGCATAGGCGCCCGTCGGATCGTCAAACTGCACCGGATCCCCCACGCAGTACGCGTAGCCGTTCAGCGACGTCGGGTCGCCCGCGCTCGGCGGCGCCGGGTCCACGCTCAGGAACCGAGCGGTGTCCGGGTTGTAGTACCTGGCCGGCAGGTAGTAGAGCTGCGTCTCGTTGTCGTAGTAGTAGCCGCGATAGCGAAGCGGATTGCGCGTCGCGATCGGGTCGCCGCTCATGCCGACGAGCCCTCCGTAGGGATCGTACGCGTAGCGAGCCACCTCGTCGCCATCCTCACATCCAACGCCTGAACACAAAGATAGGACCCGGTATCTCTACCGAGTCCCATCGATCATTTCTTTGGTGGAGCCTAGGGGGATCGAACCCCTGACCTCATGGCTGCCAGCCATGCGCTCTCCCAGCTGAGCTAAGGCCCCACATGTAGTTGCGCCGCCTGAGGCGCAAGCGTCAGTATACCAGCGCATTCATCGTGGTCAAGAAGCCCTATAGGTCTGATTCTACCGTGCTGTTGAGCTGCTCGACTATGGGCACGGGCATCGCTTCGATCGAGGGATCGTACACCACGTGTTCGCCACGACCCAAGGGTGCAGCCCCGAGAAGCTCGGCGATCACCATTCCAGCGAGTATCAACATTGCACCAGCTAGTCCGCGCAGACCCAGCGCCTCCCCTGCCAACCACCCGAACAAGCCCCCGAACGCCGGCTCCATGATCAGTATCAGGGCAGTCTTCGTCGGCGAGATGTACCGCTGAGCCGTCGTTTGAATCCAGAACGCCACAGCGGATGCCAGTACTCCCGTTACAAGCAGTGCGGTCCAGAGCGATGTCCCTGCTGGCACCGCGGCCGATTCCTTCCTCGCGAACGAGACAGCTCCACATACGACCGCAACGGTCACGAGCTGCACCAGGGTGAGCGCCGCGGCATCATGTTCGCGGCCCAGCCCACCCAGAACGATCATATGGCTGGCGTAGGCGGTCGCGCAGAGGATCATGGCCGTGTCTCCCATGTTCCATCCCCCGCCCGAGCTTCCTGACAGAAGCCAGAGGCCTGACACGGCCAGAGCGACACCGAACATCGTTATCGCCTTTGGAGGACGCCTGAGGAATACCGCCTGAAGCAGGGGTGTGATAACGACGAACATGCCTGTGATGAAGGCTGCCTTGGACGCGGATGTGATCTGAAGACCCCACGTCTGGAACACGTAGCCCGCCGTCAGAATGGCACCCGCGAGCACCCCGACCCCCACAGCTCCGGGAGTCAGTCGACGCAGAGCCTTGGGAAAGATGACCAGGAAGGCGACGACCGCAATGGCGAACCTCCAGCCAAGGAATGCGTATAGCGGATAGCCCTCGACCGCGTCCATGACCATGACGAAGGTACTGCCCCACACCACCGCGACACCGACCAGTGCGAGCGATATCCAGCGCCGACGACTCGAATCGATCACGACTCGTCGACGTCCACAGCCGAATCCGTTGCGCCTGTCGAGAGAGACACGCGAGGCGCCTCGCCCCAAAGCTTCTCAAGGCGGTAGAACTCCCGCTGCTCGGGCTGCATGTCGTGAATCACGACGTCCCCGCAGTCCAGCAGGATCCATGTCGCCTCAGTCACGCCCTCACGACCTATGACCGGCAGGCCCGCCGCCTTCAGACCGCTCTCGATCTCATCGGCGAGCATCTTGACTTGGGGAACGCTGGAACCCGTGCATATCACGAAGTATCCGATGACCGCGAGCATCTCGGC
>JAQIBK010000208.1 GCA_027859125.1 Actinomycetota bacterium
GCAAGTGCTTGCGCGGGTCATACTTCGAGGTCGACTTCACCTCATTGAGGGCGAACGTTCCATCGCCGAGTCGCTCAAGTACGTCAACTCGGACCTTCACTCCTTCGTGGGTGAAGGCCGCCTCGTGAATTACTGATGCACCGTCTCTCATTGCTGCCACAGTCTGTTCGACCGCTGCCTTGTGCAACCGGGGGTCTTCGATCACCCGAACGCCGAGAGCAGACCCGCTGGCCAACAGGCGATTATCCCATCGCCTGCGTGCGTACTCACCGACTTCATCGCCGGCATCAAACAACGCTTGGGTGAAGGCATCCACCTCGGAGCGAGGAATGTCTGTCCGCACCTCAAGCCATGCGTACAGAGGACACTGCATGCCATGAACGAACTTCGATTTTGATAGTGGCGCATCAGACGTAGGCGGCAAGACGGCGAACTCAGTATCAGACATGACAGAACCCCTCAGTCTGTTGGGCAGGAGCACTCCGCACTGCGCAACTGTTAGAAGGAATGTTAGAAGAAGGGCTGATAGCAAGCCAGCAGAGGGGGACGTTTAGCCCCTCTACCATAGGCTTTGCTTGTCGACCTTCATCCTACTGGCTCGCCTGACCTTCGGGTTAACAACCCGACGAGTGTTCAAGTCCAGAGAACGGTCGATCTTCGAGACGTTACCGTTACGATCGGACTATCCGCTAGAATCACTGTTGGGAGGTCATCTACATGGGGGATTCATCAAGCGAGGCAATCCAATCTCTTTGGCAGGAGCTGCGGAGGTCAACTGGGCGCGCAAGCGTGGCAGACCTAGTGCTCCTCGCCAAGGAAAGAGGGGTATCGCTCAACAGGGCGGATATCGATACTGCGACCACCGCAGCGCGAAACGGAGAGCTCGTCCTGCCGCCTTTCGTGCGCAGCTTCATCTCGGAAATCATCTGCCGAGAATCCCCCGCGAGCGTGCTCGAACTGTTCAGTGGAACCGGAGCGCTACTCGAAGACGTCGTTAGAAGTTGTAGTCCGAGCGAAGCCGTCGGAGTGGAGGTCAACGCGGAGGCCGTGACCGTCGCGAGGGCACTGACTGAGGATCTCGACGTAGATTGGATCCACGGGGACCCGCTCGCTGTCGGGGAGCAGTTGAATCAGACCTGGGACTGCATTGTGTCCTTCCCACCCCTGGGTTTGCGACGTGAGAGGGCCAGCGTGCCTACCGAGGACTCTGCCGTCGACATTCAGGACGAGCTGGGGCTCGTCTCCGTGGCTGCACACTCTGTGAATCTGGGCCCGAACGGTCTCCTCGCACTTGTCACAGGTCCGCGCTTCAGATCGGGCTCGGACCGACGGTCACTACGTGCCGTTCTCGGCGAGCTGAACCTTCACGTCAGGGCATTCATCGAGATACCACGAAGCGAGCTTGGACGCGACTGGGGGACTTCGATCGCCCCACTGCTCGTTCTGATCGATCGGACCCCGCGTACTGAGGCGTTCGTCGGCGAGCTCACCGCTGACCCATCACGCGCTGAGGTCCTGCTGGAAGGACTGTACGGCGAACCAGGTGGCAGCTCACCACGCACGGGCGTGCGTGTTCCCGTGGAGAGCTTCACTTCAATAGAGCGTCTCGAGCGGCAGCGAAGAATCGATGACGCCCTCGATAGCTCTCCCCATAAGCTCATTCGCCTGTCCGAGATGACAGATCAGATGAATCTGGTCCGAGGCAAAGAGGGGTTCGAAGGCCTCGCGAACGCGGTCTATCTGCCCATGATCGGCAACTCAGAAGCAACAACCAGTCCGAGCGACTTGACGGTCAAGCACCACAACTGCGTTGAGCTTGTCCTAGTGCCGGATCTCGCAATCTCACAGTACGTCGCATCGAGCCTCAACAGCGAAATCGGCCATCTACTGCGGGAGTCCTGGAAGACCGGGGCAACGATTCCCAAGATGAGCCTGCGTAGCCTTGGGGCTGCATCGCTGCCGCTTCCAGATCTCAAGACACAACAACGAGTCATTGGGCTTGAAGCTCAACTGCTAAACGTGCGAACGAGTATTGAGCACGAACACCGTCGTCTGTGGTCGGACCCGCAAGCCTTGGACAAAGTCGAGGCACGAGTTGATGCCGTCTCTGGTGAGGTTGACCTGTCGACATGGCTCGATGAGCTTCCCTTCCCTCTCGCTTCAGTCCTCTGGGCGTACTACGGCCAACATGTGGACTTGGGCCAGCGATTTCTACATCTGATCCATTTCTTCGAGGCGTTGGCTGAGTTTCACGCAACAATACTGCTCAGCGCAGCTTGCCGAGACAGTGCCTACTACGAGGAGATGCGGGAGCGGTGGCTCGGGGACAGCAGGCGGTTCGCTGATTCAAGTTTCGGGGCATGGGTGTACGTCGCCCAAAGAATAGCCGCGAGTCTGCGGAGACTCCTTGATAAGCAATCGGAAGACCGCGAGGCAACTCTTGAGTGGCTTGGCAGGCCGCCGGATTCGATGGCATCAATGCTTGTCGATCGGAAGATCTACTCAACGCTTGGTGAGGTCGTAGACCTGAGGAACCAGTGGCTGGGCCACAGTGGCGCGGTGAATGACGACGTCTACCGTCAGCGCATCAGCGTTCTGGAATCACACCTAAGCACGCTGCGCTCCCGCATAGGCGATGGATGGCACGGCTCACTTCTGGCGGCTCCGATAAACAACACGTTTGACGGGGGCGTGTACCGGTATGCCGTCTACCGTCTAGTCGGGACCCGCCATCCGTTCGTGCAGGCCGAGGTCATTACAACGAATGCTCTCAAACAATCACGGCTCCACCTGGTGAACACGGGCGGAGGCTCCCTTGAGCTGCTGCCATTGCTGCGCCTGATGGAGAGTCCGCGGACGTCTCAGAACGCCTGCTACTTCTACAATCGCGTCCTTAAGGGTGGAAGCGTACGCTGGGTCTCCTATCACTACGACCAGGATGCAGAGACGACCACCCCGAGTAGTGATATATCTGAGGCGCTCGATGTCCTTGGTGTGAGACCGAGCGACTAGCCCTCACTCACGCGCTTCGGGGGATCCGACTCGAAGCCTCTTGGATCGCTACTCGTCGCTGATTCCCCAAAGTGTCTTGAGACGGCTCACGGTGTAGTCCCATTTCGGAGACGTAGGACGTGCGACCGTATTCTGATTTGCCAGGAAGCCCTTCTCCCACACGCCCTTTTTGTACGGCACTTTGTGGAGCCACTCGACGCCAATCGCGTAGGTTGCGTTGTCCGCGTCGTCGGCGAGCTTCCTCAACTCGGGCGAGGGCACGGCCTCAGTGACGGGAACTTGCATGCCGTCCTTCTCAACCGTGAAGTCGTCCACCGGCATCCGAGTTCGCGTGACGATACCGACAGCGCCAAATCCCTTGCCAGCACCGAAGTTCATCCAGAGGCGATCGCCGACATTGAGCATGTCCATCGACTTCCAGTACCACTCACCACCGCCAGCCACCATGAACCCGTACTTTAGCCCAGCTTCCACGACATCCTGGGGGTAGCCAAATATGGCGTAGAACTCCCCGTTCCAGCGACCGGGTTTGGACGAAGCCGGCTCCTCGCTGGTCGGCTGCACGAGCCAGGAGCGAGACAGGTACTCCGCGTCTCCGTCAGTGAAGAATGAGAAGAAGACTGCGTTCACGGGCACGCCGTAGTTCCTCTGCAGATAGCGAACAACCCGCTCACTTTCGGGATGCAAATCGGTAGCGACAATTACCATCTCGTGCGACGAGTTGATTTCCTCCGGGATTTCTAAGCTGAAGAACGACTTGAAGGCTTCCTCGAGTGACGCCTTCGAGGTCCCGCCACGCTTGGTCTGGTAGGCATCAAAGATGGACGCGACTCCCTCGTACTCGAGCTCTTCGACCCACGACGCGTAGTCGAGCACTTGCGATACGACTTCCCGATCGGTACGGTCACGCTTCAATTCGAGCACGATGAGGTTGCCTGTGACGTCGATCGCGAGCAGATCGATAAAGCCACCGTGATCCGTCAGGACCTGTCGGCCGATCACCATCCATCGGCGGGGCTCCGACACGACCGAGATGTCGGATTCGAGCACCGCTTCGAGCCGGGCCTCGTAATCAATCGCCGTCGCTGGTATGCGGTGTGGCTTGTCGTTCTGGATACGCCAGAACCCTGTTTCCAAAGACACCATAGAGCCCCTTCCACTCAGCAGCACCTAGATCGCTAGACATCCAGCGACCTACTGTTGACTGCCGCTCATTACTCATCGCCGCCACTAGCACCCAGCCCGAAGAATCGCTCGAAGAACGCCTCGAGTTTGGCTATCACCCGCCGCTTCTTC
>JAQIBK010000137.1 GCA_027859125.1 Actinomycetota bacterium
CTCGAACTCGCGGTAGTCCATTCCCAGCGCGCGCACCATGATCTCGCCCTTGCGCGCCATGATCTCGTCGGAACGGCTGGCCACGCTACTCACCCGCCTGACGGTATGCCGCGATCCGCGCGCGCAGATCGCGACCGACGCGCACGAGCTCGGGCACCGGATCGCCGAACGTGTGGTAGTAGCCTGGGTTGATCGCCGAGAGGCGCCCGGTCACCGTGCGCCCGGTCATGGTCTCAACGGAGACCTCGTCGCCCAAGTCCGCCTCGCTCATGGCGAAGCCGGCGACCCATACGAGCATGGGCTGGCTGGCCGTTTCAGGCGGGAGATTGGGAGAACGGTCGGCTGGTTCCAGGAGCACCCGCTCGACCTCGACCCACTCTCCGACCTCGCACCTGACCGGATCCGTCATAGGGAGCCCTTTCTACAGGATCGGTGCCCAGAATCGCGGCAGCGGCATGTCCACGACCGTGACGATGCCGGCTGGCGCCGCACCGATCAGCGGAAGATAGTTGCCCACACTTGCATACGTACCCTTGCCGCCCGGTATCTCAGGCTGATTCGACATCACTATGTTGGGCTCACCGAATATCCTGATGAAGTCGCCCGTGTCCTGCCCCTCCGCCTCGGGGCGGATCTGCTGCGGGTGCACGAGCTCGATCTTAAGCTCATCGCCGCTGTATCCCCATGCCACGTGGCGACATCCGCAGACATCGCCGGGCGCGACCTTCGCACACGACGTCTCGCGCGCCACGCTCGTGACGATCGGGGCGCGCGTCTCCTCGATGCGGTCGATCGTCCAGCCGAAGGCACGGCCGATGAGACCGACCGACTCCTGGAAGCCGATGTGACCCACGATCGACCCGTCGGCCACACCGCGCTCGAACTCTTCGACCGTGGTACCGACTCCCTGCGAGGCCATGACGGTGGGTCCGAACGGGGACAGGTCGTTGATGCGTGACGCCTCGATGCGATCGACGCGCAGGCATACCGAGGAAAGTGCGATCGGAAGCGCGTCGAGCACGAACCCAGGATTGATGCCGGTGCCCAGAATGCTCACGCCATGCTCCTTCGCAAGCGCCGAGAAGCGCTCAGCCCACTCAGGATCGCTCGCCCAGGGGTACGCGAGGGTCTCGGCGATGCCGATGACGTTGGCCCCGGCACGCACCGACGCCTCAACGGGATCGGTGATCTCTTGGAGGTTGCTAGCTGTGAGCACGCAGACGACATCGGGCCTGGTGGCGAGCACCGCCTGGGAGTCGGACGTGATCTTCACAGGGCACTCCCGCCCAAGGAGTTCGCCCACGGTCATCCCCTGCTTGGCCGGGTCAATATCGATCGCCCCGACGAGTTCGACCTGACCGGGCCGATCCAGAATATAGCCGAGGAGCCCTTGGCCCATCATGCCCGTGCCCCACACTGCGACCCTGATCATGCTCGCCCCCTGCTCGTAGTGATACAGAACGTCATTCATTCTATGCACCATAGCGCGACAGGTGTCCAAGCCGCCAGAGCGGGACTACTCTAGTTGATCGACACCTTGATTGAGCGGTGAGACGATGATCACGTAATCTTGACCTTCGACCTCATACTCGGACAGAACATCTTCTTTGGGGATGCCGACGGCGTCATCAAGCAGGCGCACCTCGAGTGCGAGCCTGTCGCGTAGGGCCTCTTCGGTCGCCCGCCTGATGGGGATCACGCCCAAGTGGGGCTGCCCGGCATAGATGCAAGCGACCGCAAGACTCTGCTTGAGGTGTGACGGATCCACGCCCGCAGCTTCAGCAACGTCCTCTCTCACAAGCACCATATACGGTCCCTCTGCATCAAGCGCTGCAATCTGGATACCGTGAAACGCAGACACCTGGTGTCGCATGAGTTCCGCGTGATACTTGGGCATGCCCCAGGCGGCCAGAATGACGAGCCCCACAAAGAGCGTTCACACCGCCACGATCGGTCACGAAGTACTTACCGACCGGGTGAAGGACTTCGCCGACCACGACAACGTATGAGAGCACGAGCACCACTGCAGGCACGACCCAGGAGATCAGAATGAACCGCATCTTCCCGCGTCGCTCGAACCTCTCCCGCATCAGAACTGCAAAACCAAGGATCAGGAAGAAGACAGTGAAGTAGATAACGTAGCGGCCCATCAACTTGACCGGAGCAGACTGATTGTAGGAGGCGCGCCATGAGTGCCGTGTGACTGCAGCGCCGACCGTCAGCACCATCAACCCCGTCCCAGCCACAAGCCGTCCGTAGGCCGTGCTCCAGTCGGAGCGGCGGATGCGACTCAGACCGAGTGCCAGAAGGTTGCCTACCGCCGCCCCCAGCAACACGAAGTACCCTGTGTACTGCGCAATCCAGTAGAGAAGTCGAGCGACCGTGAGCTGCCTTGGTGCGTCCCCGGGTCGGGCGCGCCGATCCCAAATCCCAATGCGGTCGAAAGCGCGGCTCCGTAGCCAAGCTGCATCTTGAGCCAAGGGGCGTATACGATCATCGTGACCCCTACGAGAAGCACGAAACGCCCGAACAGCCGAAGCCACCCTTGACGCTTGGCATCCTGTGGGCGAGCGATCTCCCGAAGCCACCACATTGCGAAGAACGCCGGAAGCAGGGCAATAGTGATGT
>JAQIBK010000017.1 GCA_027859125.1 Actinomycetota bacterium
GACCTGTACCGATAAGGTCACCCTCGAAAGTGCTCATGAATCGTCTCCTTCGCTCGTTGTGTCATCGACGAATGTCAGCCGATGATCCATCTTGTCCCTCTTGGCTCGCAGATACTCAACGTTCGTTGTGCACGGGGGGATCTCGAGTCCAACCATCTCTGACACAGTCAATCCATAACCCTCTAGACCCACGATCTTCGTGGGGTTATTGGTCAGCAGGCGCATTGATGTGAGACCGAGATCCACCAGGATCTGCGCGCCGATCCCATAGTCGCGAAGGTCAGGCTCGAATCCTAGCGCCACATTCGCCTCGACGGTGTCGTGCCCCCGCTCCCGAAGCTCGTACGCCTTGAGTTTGTTCGCAAGACCGATGCCTCGGCCCTCGTGCCCGACTATGTACAGCACCACACCGGCGCCCTCTTCCTGGACTCGCCGCATGGACTCCTCCAACTGCGCACCGCAGTCACAACGCAGGGAATAAAACACGTCACCTGTCAGGCACTCGGAGTGAACTCGCACGAGCACGTTCTCCTGACCCCTGACATCACCGACTACCAGCGCAAGATGGATCTCCCCGTCCACTCTGGACGTGTACCCGTAGCCTGTGAATTCGCCGAACCTCGTTGGCATTCTCACTGTGGCCGTGAGTTCAACGAGCTTCTCGGTCTTGCGACGATAGCGAATGAGGTCAGCGACTGTGATCATCTTGAGACCATGTTCGCGAGCGAAGACCTCTAGCTCTGGCCTCCGTGCCATGGTGCCGTCAGCGTTCATGATCTCGCAGATCACACCACCGGGATACAAGCCGGCGAGAGACGCCAGGTCGACAGAAGCCTCTGTGTGTCCCGCCCGTTCCAGGACGCCGCCAGCCTTGGCGCGCAGCGGGAACACGTGTCCGGGCTGCTCTATGTCCTCCGGCCGAGACGCAGGGCTCACAACTGCGGCAACAGTTGCTGAGCGATCCGCGGCCGATATGCCGGTGGTTATCCGTCCACGGGCACCGATGGACACGTGGAACGCTGTGCCCTGCTCTGACGTGTTGTCGGATGTCATAGGTGGGATGCGCAGCTCGTCGAGACGCTCGCCATTCATGGGCATGCAGATGAGACCTCTGCCGTGCGTCGCCATGAAGTTGATCGCATCCGGAGTGACCTTCTCGGCAGCCATGACGAGATCGCCCTCGTTCTCGCGTCCTTCGTCGTCGACGACGATGATCACGCGTCCTTCACGAATATCGTTGAGCGCGTCATCTATCGACGTGAACGGACTCGGTGTCAGAGTCAAGTCTTTCACCGCCCGTCCGTCAGGTCGCGAAGCATGTCGCCCAGACCTCGGCGCCCTGCTTGAGGACCGTTGTCCGGGTCACCTGCGTAGAGTGAGACGAAACGCTGAACGTACTTGCCGAGCATGTCCGCCTCAACATTCACCGCTGCCCCTGTGGCCTTCGACCCGAGCGTCGTGGATGCTTCCGTGTGAGGGATGACCGCCACGGCAAAACCATCGTCGCGGACATCGGCCACTGTCAGCGAAATGCCATCGATGGCAACGGAGCCCTTGGGGACGATGTACTGCATGAATGCCTCTGGCGCGCTGAACTGATATATCGTCGAATTGCCAGCTGCGTGACGCATGACGAGCTTGCCCATGCCATCAACATGGCCGGTCACGATGTGGCCGGCCATGCGATCCGACAACCGAAGTGCTCGCTCGAGGTTGACCTTGGCCCCCTGTCGCAGAGCTCCCAATGTCGACCTGTCGAGCGTCTCCTGACTCACATCGGCGACGAATGCTCCTCTTATGAACTTCGTCACCGTCAAACACGCACCATCGACGGAGATCGAATCACCGATCGACATGTCCCTCCCGAACTCAGGAGCGTACACCTCGATTCTTGCCCCTCCTTGGGCTCGCTCCACACGAGTGATGATGCCTTCGGTCTCTATTAAACCTGTGAACATTCCCGCTCCTTCCATTCACGGCGTATCTACATTCTCTGAAACTCCTCGGCCGATCTTGGCCGCCATATCGTTATCGCATCGCCACCTACCACTCCAGCTTCAACGGCACGCATGCTCCTGTTGAGATCGCCATCGTCTCCCGCGTCGACCATGAGAACCGGAGCCGTCGATCCTGCGACTCCACCTGCGTGATAGATGACCAACTCGTCAATGACTCCCTCACGCCACATCGATGAGAAGAGTCCGGGTCCCGCCTCGACCAGCACGCTGGTGACCCCTCTCTCACCCAGAGCGTGCAGTGCGCCTCGTAGACCTTCGTCGGCAGAATAGTGCGCCACTTCAACACCTTGCGGGGGCGACCAGTCATGAGGATCGGCCAGCGCAGAAAGACAAAGAACGCGCCCCGCGCCATCGGTGAACATCTTGAGCTCTTCCGGGCAATGCTCGCGTGACAGCACTACACGCAAGGGCTGGTGCGATGTCTCATTAGCAGGCCTCACGGTGAGGCGAGGATCGTCGATCAATGCGGTGGCTGCCCCTACCAGAACGGCATCCGCCGCAGATCTGAGTCGCATGGTCACTTCGAGTGAGCCTGAACCGCTGATCGCTGAGCGCGCTCCTGCAGTGGTGCCAGGACGCCCGTCAAGACTGAGGGCTGTTTTGACGCGCACCCACGGCCGACCACGCCTGACCCATGAAGTCCACTCCTCCAGCTGGGCCTCGAATGGCGAGGAATCCAACTCGAAGTCGACCTCGATACCGGCTTCGCGCAAGCGAATCGCCCCACCACCGGCCGCAGCCGTCGGATCCGGCATGCCTATGGAGACGCGTGCCACGCCGGCAGCTATCAATGCATCGACACATGGAGGTGTGCGCCCATGATGGGAGCAGGGTTCCAGGGTGACGAAGACGTGGGCCCCTCGGGCGGCTTCGCCTGCTGCAGAAAGTGCCAGAGCTTCGGCATGCGGCTCGCCCGCACGATGGTGATAGCCCTCGCCAACGATACGCTCATCGCGCATGACAACACAGCCGACGAAAGGATTGGGTGCTGTGAGACCACGGCCGCGCTCCGCAAGCTGATATGCGCGGCGCATGCCCAGACTATCTATGCCCAACGAGGGGTCCGAGAACAGATTCATCTGTTCAGACCTTCCTTCTCCCGTCCGGACTATACCGTCGGCCCCGGGAATGCTCCGGGTCAACCTCTTGCGAGGCTCGCGGGCTTTAACCGCCGGTGGGGAATCTCACCCCGCCCTGAAGAAAGTCTTGATTATCTTACACCAAACGCTGAATCGCGCTCATGCCAGCGTTCCTGATGGCTTCCATCGCCACCGCGGGATCATTCTTGCAGAACACCGCACTACCCGCAACGAGCACTCGGGCTCCGGCTGCCACGACGAGCGGCGCAGTTTCCTCGTCGATCCCTCCATCTATCTGTATCAGCGGTGCTGCCCCTACATCAGTGCACAACGAGACCAACTCGCGAATCTTGCGAACGGTGTTGCCAATGAACTTCTGGCCCCCGAAACCAGGGTTCACGCTCATCAACAGCACCATGTCCAGATCGCCTAGAACATCCCGCAGCACCGAGACCGGCGTCCCGGGGTTCAGGCTCACAGAGGCTTTGGCCCCCGCCGCTTGTATCGTCTGGACCACACGATGCAGATGTGGACACGCCTCGGCATGAACGGTGACCACGTCGGCCCCTGCATCCAGATACCAATCCACTGAATCCTCAGCGTTCGTGATCATTAGATGCACGTCCAGCGGAATGTCTGTGATCCGCTTGAGTGCCTTGACCACCGGCGGGCCTATCGTCAGGTTGGGCACGAAGTGACCATCCATGACATCCACATGAATGTAATCTGCGTCGTGTACGAGCCCGATCGACTCGCCAAGACAGGTGAAATCAGCTGAGAGAATCGATGGTGCCATGAGTACGCGATCGATCATGCAGAAGCCCCCTAGTCGTCGATGAGATCCATTCCGTGAAGCTCATCGGTGGCCGTTCGTGTCATGAGCGCATCAACAGCCGAGGCTGGCGCTACACCTTCGTAGAGCACCGATCGAACCTGATGCGTGATCGGAAGTTCGACACCATGCCGTGCCGCCATCTCATCGACAGTGACAGCGGAAATGGCACCCTCTGCGACCATGTGAGTCTTCTCGTAATAGCTGTCCATGCTGCCTCCACCTGCGACATGTTCGCCCAGCGCTCGGTTGCGGCTGTGACGAGACGTGCACGTGGCGATGAGATCTCCCATGCCTGCGAGTCCCATGTAGGTGAGAGGGTTGGCACCTAGATGACGTCCCAGACGGCTCATCTCAGCAAGCCCACGGGTCATCAGGGACGCCTTGGTGTTGTCTCCGTACCCGATGCCATCAGAAATGCCTGCCGCAACGGCAACGACGTTCTTGGACGCACCACAGAGCTCGACGCCCACAACATCGTTGTTCGTGTACACGCGAAACGTGGGCGTGAGGAAGAAGTCACGGAGCAAGACGCCAACCGCGGGATCGTTCGCCGCGATCACCGTCGTGGAAGGGATGCCGCGGGAGACCTCCTCGGCGTGATTGGGTCCGGAAAGAGTCGCCATTGGGCCGCGCTCCCCCGTCACCTCGGCGAGCACCTCGGTCATGCGGAAGAGAGTGCCTTGCTCAAGCCCCTTGGCCAGGCTGACGACCGGAACGCCGTAAGCGCGAAACGGCGCGAATCTCTCGGCGATGTCTCTAACGCCCTGGCTGGGTGTGGCGACGACGATCACGTCGGCACCCGTGACGGCCTCTTCGATATCGGTGGTGGAGCACACGGAATTCGGCAGAACGACCTCAGGGAAATAGCGCGGGTTGCGACGGTTGTCGCGAATACCCTCTGCGACCTCATCGGAGCGCGCCCAGAGTGTGGTCGCTATTCCCTTGGATCCAAGAAGAACGGCGACGGCCGTTCCCCATGAACCCGCTCCGATGACACTCGCGCGCAACTCGCTCACTGATCGTCTCCTGATGCCGGTTGAATCCCGTCCCCTTCGCCTATCTTAGCTTCTTCTCCCCGAACGATGCGCGAGATATTCAACCTATGTCGCCAAATCACCAGCGAAGCGGCCAGAAAGGAGAACCAGACCACTGCCGGACGATCCGAGTACAGAAGCAGGCAGAGCATCGGGAACATGATCGCCATCAGCACTGATCCCAAGGAGACCATGCGGCTTATGTACACGATGAGCACGAACGAGAGCAGGAGAATGATCCAGGCACTCGGCGCTATGGGCAGCAGTGCGCCGGCAGCAGTGGCAACGCCCTTGCCGCCTTGAAGACCCATGTACGGCGAGAACGTGTGGCCAAGGACCGCACACATGGCCGCGCCGAGCATGACCCAGTCATGCGCATCGTGACCGAGGAGGACCGGATGCAGGAGCGATGCCAATCCG
>JAQIBK010000310.1 GCA_027859125.1 Actinomycetota bacterium
GCAAAGACCTGAGTCCCCCGGATGCCGCGTCGCATGCTATCTCGTCCTCAACGATACCCAGAGCATCTATGCGGGTCGGATCACGTGAATCGAACACGAGTCCTATCACATCCTGTCCGGTCGGCTGATCGTAGTGCAGAAGTCCCGATGAGATCGCGCCCCTGGCCATTGCGGTGGTCAGCCGCTTTCGGGACTCGTCATAAGTCATGAGTGCCACAGCATCAGCTGAGAAGATCTTCTGGACCACGTCGAGGACCCGGTTGAGCACGACTTTGATCTGAAGCGAAGAACTCACCGCCTGACTGATTCTGAAAACGGTCTCGAGATCCGCGGCTCGGCTGCGAGCCTGCTGGAAGTAGAAGGCGTTCTCCAAGGCAAGAGCGACCTGCTGCGCCACGGCAGCGGCCAGTGCACGCTCGTGGTGCTCCATCGCCCCCTCGTCGAATCGACGGAACAAGCAGAATACGCCGGCAGGACCTCTGGACCTGACGACTGGCACTAGCTCCATGCGGCCAGCACCGTACAGTCCAAGGAGGGAATCCGCTCGCTGGTCCTGACCAAGTGTGATCGTTGTTGTCTCATCAGCTCTCGTTGCACTATCCCGCCACAGGGCGATGAGTACTCGTTTCGCGGGAGTCACAGACACCTCCAGACCGAACTGCGGAGGATCGAGCAACGCGAGAGTGCATGACATTCCGTCCAGAAGCTCGCACGCGATATGGCTGACCGACTCAAGTGCCGAAGTGAGGTCACCCGGGCGGGCCAGATGCTCAACGACCGTACGCATGAGCTCAGCCTCGCGCCTGGATGCGGACTCCTCGGCGAATAGTCGCGAGTTGTAGACGGCGATGGCCGCCTGTGCAGAGAAGGTTCTCACCATCTCCATCTCAGCCTGGCTCATGGACCGTCTGTCCGAGAGGACCACGAGCACCACGCCGACTACGTCGTCGGCCACCACGAGAGGAGCGGTCATACATGTTACCGGTCCCGATGAGCCGCTAACGCCCAACGCCTCCACCAGGTCAGGTGTGAGTCCGGAGAAGGATGTTGGCCCGCTGGCTCTGGCCGCATCCACGAGCCATCCGCCCTCATGGTCAACCAGTGATTGCGCGGTGTGTCGAAGCATTCCGCGGGCCCGCGCTGTACGAAGCACAGCACCCTTCTCGTCAAAGAGGTATATGGCCACGCTTCCTGTGCCGGCAAGGTGAGACATGGCCGACAGGATCCCGTCGAGCACTTGATCCAGATGCGATGAACTCGCCAGGAGTTGAGACAGATCGTGAAGGGAGTTGAGCCGTAGAGCGATCAGATTGAATGCTTCCGCGAGTCTTCCTACTTCATCGGCACGCTCAGTGCGGATGGGGCGGACATACGCTCCCATGGCGCCCTCATATGCGCGTGACTCAAGATCCTTCAGAGGCCGAATGAGCCTTCTGCCTGCGATTGTTGCTATGGAAACCGAGACAAGGCCGGTGAAGATCAGGGCGAGCACAGCCGGGACCAGCGCCCCGAAAGTGGCATCACGCATAGTCGTCTCTGGCTCCACTACCAGTACTCGCCATGCGGCGCCCGCGTCTGGATCCGTATCGGCGTATCTGCCCGCCAGTTCAGTGCCATCGACCGTTTGTAGTGAGACCACTCCTCCGGTCGAGTCATCGTGCTCGTACTCAGCCGTCGAAAGCAGAACGTCCTGACCGCCGTTGCCTTGAGCGATCACCCTGCCTTCTCCATCAAGCACGATGGCCACTCTGGCCTGCTCCTCGGAAGATGCCCTGGCAACTGTTTCAGCCAGTAACCGTGAACGCAGGCGTGCATAGACCTGCAGGCCGTCCCCCGCGTCCATAGTGGCCCAGATAGCGATGGTCTCATTGGGCAGGGTCTCACTGAAGAACGTGATCTCGCGGGATACCGGTATTGAGACAGTGGACTCCACTCCGGCGAGGAAGGAGGGCGGCTCAAAACGAGGCAGGATTCCTACGGGGTCTCCATCGAGGACGAGCACTAGCTTGTCAACTTGAGCCACGCCGTCCTCGTACTCCTTGAGAAAGGCGTCTCGATCAAAGGATGCGGGACCTGTACTGGGAACGCTTTCTGCCGTTCGCTCAACTTCCCTCGAAGCACCGTTGAGACGAGTAGCGATCTCCGTGGAGATCACATCGACCAGAGTTCGGTGACGTTCACTCACCTGATCGCGCGCGAGTTCATAGACTCCGGCGAGCGCTGTCGTGCTGATGATCGTGACAGCGAAGACCACGACCACCACTGTTGTCGCCACAAGTCTCGCCGCAAGGCTCGAAACGTGACTGCGTCCGAATCCCACCGCCACTGAATGCCCCCCTCGGCACTAATGGTAGAGCACACACCGGGAAGCTGCGAAAGATACGAGCAACTAGATCTCTATCGTGGGAAGAATCCGGGTCAGCCAACCAGCAAGAATAGACAGCCTACCAGTGAAAATGAGTACGCCCACAGACATGAGGAGCACGCCTGCAACACGATTGATCACCAACGAACGCTGGTTCAACCACCGCAGCACGCCGGTCATACGGCCGAACAGCAGAGCCGTCAACACAAAGGGAAGACCCAGCCCAAGCGAGTAGACGGCCAACAACGCGGCACCCTTGCCCACGCTCCCGCTCGATCCAGCCAGCGCCAGAATCGAACCCAGGATCGGCCCGACGCACGGAGTCCACCCAAAGGCGAACGCCATTCCCATGACAAGAGACGCACCCCGGCCAAAGCCCTTGGCGCGAGACATCTCAAGACGAGCTTCGCCGTACAACCATGGCACTTTGACAATGCCGAGCATGAAGAACCCGAGAAGGAACACTAATACGCCGGCCACGATCTCCAGCTGGCTGCGATAGTCCATGAGCACGGATCCAAGCACGGACGCAGAAGCGCCCAGACCGACGAACACGAACGAGAAACCCGCAACGAACAGGAGCGAGGGCACTAGAATCGCGCGTACGCCACCCTTGCCCTCGTTGAGGTCACTCATGCTCAAGCCGGTCATGAAGGAGATATAGCCTGGGATGAGTGGCAGAACGCAGGGAGAGAGAAACGAAACCAGACCAGCAACGAAGGCCGCCAAGAAACCGATTGAGCCGCTGTCCACTTGCGTCCCTTCTTTCGGAAGAAGCGGTCCATCAGAGGCACCGCAAGTGATGTCACCCTGCGAAACTGTATCCCCCAGGAGAGGGGATGGGCAAACGCACGAGGTGGCTCTCTATTGCGCCACCAGAACCCCAAAGACCATCTCCATGCCGCACGAGAAGCCGTACTCTCCAGCCTGAAGAGCGGGAAGCTCGATCAGAGCGCCACCGTTCGTGACATCCTCCAAGATATCGAACTGAGAGAACATGACCTCGGCCATGCAACCCTGACCTTCGCCGAACTGCAGCGACAAGGGTACTCCCGCTTCTACGTAGATGACATTCGGATTGAAGAATCCCTCGGAGAGATCGACAGCAATGGACTGCGAAACGCCGTCCGATGTAGCCATTCCCTCAACCACAGCGCCTGATCCGCCGCCACAGCCGCCCGACGCTTCACCTTCTCCGCCGCAATCGCCCGAACTCTCATCTTCGCCGCCACAGCCGCCAGAAGCTTCACATTCGCCGCCGCATGCCAGCTCTGAATCAGTACCATAGGCGGCCGGGAATGCAGCATATGTGACAGTATCGGAAGTCGCAGCGGGCACATTGCGAGAAGCGGCGAATCCATAGCTCGCGAAGAATGCCAGGACGACGATCACTCCCACGAGAACGTACTTGGTGCGCGCACCAGTCGAGAATGCCTGTTCAGTCATTGTGTATGAATCCCTTCGAGATTCAGGCTACGTAGCAGAGACCTCCGCGCCGTATCCCGCAGCGCGAATTGACTCCATTATACCCTCCAGGGTAACAACGTCGGAGTCAAACTCAACCTTGGTGACACCAGTCACGTAGTCGGTCTCAACTGAAGCGACCCCGTCGAGATCGCCAACAGTCATATCCACCATCATGGAACATGAACGGCAATGCAGCCCGCTTGTGGAAAGTTGTGCATTCGTAGTGGCCATGCTTCCTCCAGGTGTCTGAGTTCGATCTATGCGATCTCTGTTGCATCATTATTCGAGCGTCGCCCCGAATGTGGGTCGATCCGCATATCGCATTCGCGAAGCTGGCCACAGTACGGACAGAGTTTCCACTCTTGCATTATCGAGGTACCGCAATGCATGCACGTAGTCGACTCAGGCGAATCCGCCGCACTCACATGTGGATCACCGCGATCTCCATCGATCAACATCCATGCGATCACAGCCACAAGCGCTCCGGAGAGAAGAGGGAGGAGCCAGCCGAACGCGGCACTGGCCGTGCATCCAGCGAAGCCGACTCCATCGTTGATGGCATTCAGGAGCACAAGCATGGCCAGAGTGCCAACAACACTCAAACCCATGACGATGAACATGCTGCGATGTGGCCTGTTGGCCATCTGTTGCTCCTTCTTGAACACACAAGTCAAGTACAGGTCGAGAAGTGCAAGCCGTGTGCCAAAGCCCGATGAACAGGGTCAGCGGTAGATACGGCTCGGCGAGCGGAGACTAACCCCTCAGTCCAAAGCGGGACATGCGCGCCTCCAGAGTCTTTGTTGTGAGACCAAGGAGTTTCGCGGCCTTCGGCACAGATCCACCGGATCGCTCAAGTGCCTGTCGAACCAGATCGAGTTCGACCTCCTCGAGATCGATCCCCTCCTCGGGCAGCGTGAAATCGCCGACTCGCGTGTCAAAGAAGGCTCCAAGGCCCGCGCGAACCTCACCAGTAAGATCCGCGACTGTGATCTTGTCGCCGTGCGTGAGGATGATGAGTCTCTCGATGGTGTTCTCGAGTTCGCGTATGTTCCCTGGCCACTGGTACCCGACGAGCGCCTGCATGGCCTCGTCGGACAAGTGCTTGTCACCTGCTTTGTACTTCTCAAGGAAATGAGCTACAAGCATTGAGATGTCGCTGGCCCTCTGTCTTAACGGTGGAAGCGTCAAGGGCACGACGTTGAGTCTGTAGAAGAGATCTTCGCGAAATTCGCCATCAACGATCAACTGCTGAAGATCGCGATTGGTCGCAGCGACGATACGCTCGTCGACCTCGATGGTGCGAGTACCTCCCAGCCTCTCAAAGCGACGCTCCTGCAGCACGCGGATGAGTTTGACCTGAACACCGGGCGCCACGTCACCGATCTCGTCGAGGAAGAGTGTGCCCCC
>JAQIBK010000026.1 GCA_027859125.1 Actinomycetota bacterium
CCACGGCTTCAAGGTCACCAGAAGCCAATGCCACCTGCAACCGCGATGAGTCCGAAGAGGTGACTTCCGGGAGTCGATCGAACGCGGCATACGCCAGACCAGTGGGCACTGGCGGAGGAGGCTTCACAAGCGCAACAGACATATCCAAAAAAGGTAGAGAGCGCACGAACTCATCGCCTCGGCCTGTGTAGAGTGCGGCGCCGCCCACAAGGAAGAAGGGAACGTCCGATCCGATATCGGCGGCTACCGATACGAGTAGCGGATCCCTCGGATCCATCCCCCACAGAGCGGCCATGCCGACGAGCACCGCGGCTGCGTCGGAACTCCCACCTCCCAGGCCCGCCCCGTAGGGCAGACTCTTGCGAATCGAGATGGAGACCGCCGGCGAGCGTCCGAGCCGATGCGCTAGCGCTTCCGCAGCACGGTACCCAAGATTCCCCGTCTCGGATGCCCCCACGGTCGGTTCACATGTCAGGGACAGGTTATCGGCGCGATCGAGAGAGACCTCATCGGCCACTTCGAGGGATTGAAGAACCGTCTCTACGTCGTGATAACCGTCGGGGCGACGCGAGCCGACGCACAAGTGGAGATTGACCTTCGCGGGCGCTGTGACGATGACGCGGTCCATGCTCCCCCCGAACAAGATGTCATGGGATACGAAAAAGCGCGGAGCATCTGCTCCGCGCCTATCGTACAAGACCGATTCCCTGTGTCTAGTTGAGCCAGGGAAGCAGGCTCTCACCACTGTCACCGTGAGTGAGTTCAACTGTGCCAGTCAATACGTCCACGTAGCTGTAAGACACTCTGGCTGTGCGGTCACGCTTCTCGTCGACTTTTACTACGAACAGGCTTGGATGCGTCTGCTCGAGTACGCCCTCACGCTCGATGATCTTGGAGCGACCCATGTTCGCGCGAAGGCGCATACGGGTTCCGGTCAACTCCGCGAGATCGGTGCGAATGCGACCGACGGTCTGAACACGACGTGCGACATCTTCCATGCAAAGCCTCCTTTTACAAGGGGCAAGTATACTTCACTCAGGCTAAAAACTCAAGGTAAAAGGCCATATTCTAGCATCTTCGACCCCAGATTGACGAACTCTGCGACCGACAGAGTCTCAGCTCTCCGACCGCCATCGATGCCAGCGCCTTGCAGAGCCACATCGAGCTTCTCCCCGGTCATGCCCAGAACCGACTTGGTGGAATTGCGGATTGTCTTTCGGCGTTGGGCGAAAGCGGCATCCGCGGTTCGCGCGGCGGCAGTGGCTGTTTCCGGGTCCACAGAAGTGACCCGATCGAGCCTGATCACCGTGGAGTCCACGCGAGGTGGAGGCATGAAACAGCTTCGGGACACGCTGAACTGCCCCCGCGGCTCCGCCAGCAGGTGAAGCTTCACGGTATACGCCCCGTAGTCCTTGTTCCCGGGATCAGCCGCCATTCGAGCGGCAACCTCGGCCTGGACCATCACGACTGCCGTACGCAACGAGGGAATCTCCTGAAAGAATCGCAGGACGACCGTAGCGGCGACCGCGTAGGGAAGATTAGCGACCAGCGCCACCGCAGGGCCTGCGGGAGTCTCAAGTTCGCTCGTATCAACGCGAACAGCGTCGTCGTGCACGACTCGCAGGTTCGTGCAGAACTCCGTGGTCTCCTGCAGCGCTGGCAGGAGTTCTTCGTCACGCTCGACGGCCACCACATGAGCTGCGTGGTCGCATAGCGCCACAGTGAGTGTCCCGATTCCCGGACCGATCTCGAGCACAGATTCCGAACCGTCAAGATCCGCCAATCCCAGAATGCGCCCAACGACATTGTCATCGATCAGGAAGTGTTGGCCCAGCGACTTCTTGGTGGCTAGGCCGTGAGTGGCGAGAACCGCCCGCGTCGCCAGAGGCGATGCAAGGCTCGAGTGAGTCACCGGAATCAGTTGTCCAGCACGCGATAGGACAGGGACCTGACTCCCGAGAAGCCAAGAGCCTTGGCCGTACCCGGGCCCAGATCGAAAGTCCTTCCCGAAGCATACGGGCCACGGTCCTGAACCTCCGCGATCATGGTGCGTCCCCCGTAGGACAACTCGACTCGAGTACCGAAAGGCAGACTCCTGTGCGCCACGATCATGGAGTCCTCGGTAAGAGTGACTCCGCTTGCGGTGCTCTTGCCGTAGAAGCCTGGGCCGTACCACGAGCACAGCGCCGTGCGCCATTCATTCGTGTCTCTCGAAACCGCAGTGTGCCCGGTCGCGCGCTTGGTCCCAATGACCACCACCTCGTCGACCGGCTCATCGACGACCGCCTGGGCCTTGAGCGTTCTCTCACCTTCGACGCCGTCGAGCACAACCACCTCGTACACGAGCAGCTCGCTGCCTTCGACGCCAGGGGTCTCAACAGTACGCGTTCCCTGCGCGACAGTGGCATCGTTTCGCGAGGTGGTCTCAAATGGGATGTCCCGGCGCTCCTCGACCATACGAACGAACATCTCGCTGGCTCGAATCGTCATATCCTCTTCGAGGGGGGCGTCGATAGCAGGTTCAACGACCAGTCCCCCAGAGGGATCCGCGCCCACGGCCACAAGTGCATCGGCAACAGTCAGTCCTATGACGTTGACCTCGGTCGCCTCGCCACTGATGACCACGGTGACAGGGATCGCGTGACGCACGACGACGACCATACCGTCCTCCACCTGCGCTCCAAGCGCAGGCGTGACGACATCGCCATCAGATACGACTATCTCGGCCTGATCGAGCACGCCGGCGACGTCGTCGGATTGTGTTTTGTAGAAGGAGGATGTCCCGTCAACCATGACGGTCACACCCTTCTGGGCCCAAACGAAACCAGTGACGCTGAGTATGATGATGAGTGCTGGGATGAGAGCTGCGATGATGTAGTGGGTTTTAAGGAATCGCACCGAGCCTAACGGCCGTTCTCCCATGTAACCCTTTCGAGTCAGCTGCCAAGTTGCAGAAAGCATTACTATACGCCGTCGGAGCCTTCATCTCAAACGTGTCAGAAGCTCTTCGACGAACGGCACGCCGTTAGCGCCGGTACTCCATGACTTGGCGAACTATCGAGGATCCGATCTCCTCGGCCCGAACTATCTGATCGGGATGCCGACCGAGATCGCTGGGAGAGTCCACTCCCTCGACCTGGACCATCTCGACAAGATCGATTCCCAGAACGGCGAACACACTCTTGGTCATGAGGATCGCCGCCTGGAATCCATAGGGGTCCCCGGCACCACGAACAAGCAGAAGGGCACCGGGACGACGAGTCGGAGTGGGCAGATTCAGCACATGCTGGCGCGCCCAGTACGGCTGACAGCGATCGTACAGCGCCTTGAGCACCGCGGGCACGCCGGCGAAGTAGATCGGCGATGAGACCACGATCGCGTCAGCTGCATCGATGCGCGGATAGATGTCACGCATGCGGTCAGTGATCACGCACTCTTCTGTCAGAGAGCACGCGTTGCATCCCTGGCACGCCTTGACCGCATAGTCGACCACCGGAAGCATGTCGACCGTGCCTCCGGCTCGCTTGATACCACGGACGCATGCACCTAGCAGCTGCTCGCTGTTCCCGTGCCGACGCGGACTTCCCGCGATGCACAGAATGCGTGGGCTCGATTCGTTGATATCTGCGGGAGTGGGTGCGTCCTCGACCTTGATGTGCACTCAGTTCCCCCGAGTCCGACCGAGCACGGTTCGTGCATTCTCAATGGTGGCGCGCGCGATGTCGCTGGTGTCGACTCCGTGAACCCGGGCTAGCCGCTCGGCGGTCAGAACCACGAACGCCGGCTCATTGGTCTTGCCACGGTGCGGTTCCGGCGCCAGGAAGGGGCTGTCCGTCTCGATGAGCACACGGTCGAGCGGGACGCGCTCGGCCGCACCACGAATGGGGTCTGCGTTCTTGAATGTGAGGGGACCCGCAAAGGACACGTAGCAGCCCAACTCGACAAAACGTTCCACTAGATCCGCATCGCCGGTGTAGCAGTGGATTATGCAGCCGGCCTCCGGTACACCGACCTGCTGTAGGATCGTCAGTCCCTCCTCGTGGGCCTCGCGCAGATGCACGACCACGGGAAGACCAAGCGTATGCGCCACTTCGAGCTGCTGACGGAACGCCCATCGCTGAGCATCTCTTGGCGAGTGATCGTAATGGAAATCCAAGCCTATCTCACCGATCGCCGCAACGCGCGGATCCTTGGCCAGACGGATCAGAAGTCGCATCTCCTCGTCGCCCAATGCACTCGCATTGTGAGGATGTGCTCCCACGATGATGCGGACCTCGGGCGGAACGCCGTGAGGGATCTCCCACTCCAGAAGCCGACGTTGGGCCTCATAGAGCCAACTGGAAAGCGAGTCGAACGTGCCTTGGGGTGACTCGGTCACATCGACAACGGTGGCCACGAACATGACCCCGATCATCGCAGCGCGCTCAAGCGCACCGGCGGGGTCGTCCAGCATGTCCAGGTGAGCGTGCGTATCCGCCGTCTGTCCACCAAGCTTTGGCAGATCGATCGGCCCGTGATTTCCCATGGCGCACCCTCCCCCTCTCTGTTCTGCTACTCGTCCTCGTAGATACGGGGAAACAACGGGTCCCCTGTGGTCACACTGTTACCCGCAGGTAGCTTCCCCCACTGGGCATCAGCGGCAATGTCCTTCACGGCAGATATGTCACCGAGACCGAGCCGCGTCCAAACATCGGACGACGTGTTCGGCATCACCGGGAAGCAGAACAGCGCTGCGATGCGAACCGCCTCGAGTGCGTTGTAGAGAACAGCCTCCAGCCTGGGCCGGGTCTCCTCGGCCTTTGCAAGCCCCCAGGGGGCCTCATTCTCGATATAGTAGTTCGTACCCTTGACCAGGTCCCATACCGACTCCAACGCGCCACTGAAGTCAAGGCTCTGGATCGCGTCCTCATACTTCTCGGGCAGGACTGCGGCATAGGCACGGAGAGTCTCGTCTGTGTCCGTGAGCTGGGTGGGCATCGGAGGCACCACACCGTCGAAGTACTTGCCGATCATGTTGAACAGGCGGCTGCAGAGGTTGCCCCAGTCGTTGGCCAGGTCGCCGTTATAGCGCTGGACCATCGACTCCATGGAGACCGAGCCATCCTGTCCGAAGTTCACGTCGCGCAGGAAATAGTATCTGTAAGCATCGACGCCAAAACGCTCGACGAGAGAAGCCGGGGTCTGTGCATTGCCCTTGGACTTGCTCATCTTCTCGCCCTTGGTGAGCAGGAAGCCGTGAGCAAATACCTGCTTGGGCAGAGCGACGCCGGCGGCGTGCAGCATGGCGGGCCAGATCGCGCAGTGGAACCGGATGATGTCCTTGCCCACGAACTGGACGTCTGCGGGCCAGAAGCGGCCAAGGTCGCCCGAGAACTCCGGCTCGCCGTTCTCGCCGTATCCGAGCGCCGTGATGTAGTTGAGCAGCGCGTCGAACCACACGTACATGACGTGGTCGGTATCGAATGGCAACGGAATGCCCCACTCGAAGGTTGTTCGCGAGATCGACAGGTCTTTGAGACCGGAGTTCACGAAAGAGAGGACCTCGTTGCGACGCGTTCTTGGCTCAATGAACGAGGGGTTGTTCTCAATGAGGTCGACCAGGAAGTCCTGATAGGCGGAAAGCCTGAAGAAGTAATTGTCCTCCTTCAGGAACTTGACCTCACGCCCGCATGAAGGGCACTCGCCCTCGATCAGCTGATCCTCTGCGTAGTAAGTCTCGCAAGGCACGCAGTACCAGCCATCGTAGTGACCCTTGTAGATGTCGCCCTGCTCGTAGAGCTTGGACAGGAACGCTTGCGCTCCCAGCTCGTGGCGCTCTTCGGTAGTGCGAATGAAGTCGTCATTGGTGATGTCGAGCAGCTCCCAGACCTCCTTGAAAGCAGGCGCGATCCTGTCGACCCACTCCTGCGGAGAGACGCCGTTCTCCTCGGCGGCCTGCGCAACCTTCTGACCATGCTCGTCCAATCCTGTCAGGAAGTGCACGTCATGGCCGGTCATTCGGCGATAACGGGCTAGCGCGTCAGCGGCGACGGTCGTGTACGCCGTGCCCAAGTGAGGGACGGAGTTCACGTAGTAAATCGGTGTGGTTATGTAGAAAGGTTTGCCACTCATGTGTTATGTCTCTCTGACTGTGGGTAATCTTGGAAGTAACCGAATCAACATGGAACGCTTAGAATAACCCAATCTAGATACGGGACGTGTCGATAGTCAACTGAAAGGGCGGAACGTAATGAACGATACAGGCATCGTTAGGCGCGTGGACGACCTTGGTCGCATAGTGATCCCGATGGAACTGCGCCGTACTCTCGGCATCAATGTGAAGGATCCTATGTCGATTCTTGTGGACGGAGAGAGGATCATCCTCCAGAAGCACCACGATGTCTGCGCCATCTGCGGCAATCCCGACGATATCAATCAGGTCAAGGGTCGCCCGGTGTGCGCCGACTGCATCAAGACGATAAAGACCAAGTAGGCTTGGACAACGAACCGCGCAGTCTTACTCGGAGACGGCGAGAGCCAGCTCATATACCCTGTTGCGAGGTACTCCGGTCTCTGCCACTACATCTCTAACAGCATCCTTGCGGCTGTCGCCAGAGGTCATACGCTCCTGCAACATTCTCTCGAGTTCACCATCGGTGATCTCGTCGTGCTCCGATTCAGTGGGCGGTCCGATCACAAGCACGACCTCTCCCTTGAGCTCTCGACCCTCGAGCTGCTGCGCCAGGTCGGCCACGCACGCCCGAGCAACCTCCTGATGCATCTTTGTGAGCTCCCGTGCCATGACGGCCTGTCGGGACGGCATGACCTCAGCAATACTGGCCATCGTTGCTGCGGCGCGACGCGGAGACTCATAAAAGAGCAGCGTCGCGTCGAGATCGAGCAGCGTCTCGAGTCTTCGCCGACGATCACCCTGTTTGCGCGGGAGGAACCCTCCGAAGTAGAAGGCGTACGTGGGCAGCCCGGAGGCGACCAAGGCCGTAGTGATAGCAGACGCCCCGGGTAGGACGTCGACCGGCAGATCCGCATCGATGCATGCATCGACCAAGTGTGCGCCGGGATCGGAAACTCCGGGAGTCCCCGCATCGGACACCAGTGCGATCACCTCGCCCGCCACAATGCGATCAACCAGCTCGGGCGTGCGCCTATCCACGTTGTGCGCGTGATAGGTCAGAAGAGTCGTGTCGATCTCGTAGCGGGCGAAGAGCTTGCGTGTCACCCGGGTATCCTCGGCAGCGACCACGTCAGCATCGCGCAGCGCGTCGAGCACACGCAGCGTGACATCACCCAGATTGCCTATGGGCGTAGCGCAGACAAGCAACTGGCCGGTCTCCATGGACACCTACTCCGGTTCCGATTCGGACGTAGGTGGCATTTGGGGCTCCGGCGCACTGGGTGGCACCGGCGGCATGGGCGCGCTAGGTGGCATGGGCGCGCTAGGTGGCTCAGGTGGCATGGGTGGGATGTATCCCTGGGGTGGCACCGGCGGCATGTAGCCGGCAGAAGGTGCGTCCGCCGTGGTCACGGAGACAGCCGCCCCTGTGAGTTCACGGAACGTGAGTGTCCACACCCCCGAGACGAAAGCTCCGTATATGCCCGTCGGCACGATCAGCGCCATGATCACGAGAACCACCGCGATCACTATCGGCACAGGACTCTCTGTCATGATCATGCCGATGAACCCCGCGACGCCGATGGTACCGGCGATGATCAGAGCCAAGACGCCAAACCCGATTCCGATACCGAACATGATGAGGTACATGAGCGCGGTATCTTTGAACCGCGATTTGAGTAGCTGCCACGCCTGCCTGATCGAGGCTATCGACGGCACGTCACGCAAGACGGCGAATCGCGTCGCGTAGACCTCGAGAACACCCACGATTAGTCCGATCAGAAGCAGTATCGGAATACCGATCACCAGCACACCGCACACACCAAGACCAGCAGTCGCAGTGACGGCTTCATTGTCGAAGTCGCCCAGGAACGGCAGGATCATGAGCGCGGCGAAGACCAGGCCCAACACTACGAACGGCAACACCAACAGGAGATCGATCAGGAAGACTCGTCCCCAATACGTGAAGCCGACCCTCCAGCCGGCCATGCCCTGAACCGGCCGGTCTTCCTCGGCCTCGCGAACCAGATGGATCAAGCCACCCTTGGCTGCGATGGAGACGATCCACATGCCGAGCGCGAAGAGGACCAGGAAAGCGGCCACTGCGATGATGAGGCCCAGGTTCGTTTCGACCCAACGCTCCACGTCGTATGTGAAATCGTAGTTTCCGCCACCGAAGTCGTTGGAGTTCGTGCTGAAGTTGGAGGATCCGCTGCCGCCGCTTGACCCGCCAGCCAGTAGGCCGAATAGCCACAGTATCCGGTAGCGCCAAACGATGCTCCACGCCCGTTTGATGATGCCTGTGTAATCCATCTGGCTGGATCCCCTCTCGATCAGCGTCGTCCAAACCTGGCCGGGCCGCACGACTTCCCGCGCGCACTACCCGATCGTCTTGAGCACATACTCCCTGGTGCCGAGCCCGAGTGATTCAGCGTGCCGC
>JAQIBK010000215.1 GCA_027859125.1 Actinomycetota bacterium
CGCAAACAAGGTTTTCGAATACATGGGCGCAGGTTTGGCCGTCTTGCTGCCAACCGGCTTCCCGGTCATGCAGGAGATCATCGATCGTGCGGAATGTGGCATTGCCTTTCAGGCGGGCAACGAGCAAGACCTGATCGAGCGCATACAGTACTTGATCGACCACCCCGATATGGTGACGAGACTCAAGGCAAATTCTGTTGTCGGCGCGGAGCAGTACTCGTGGGAGCATCAGGCACACAAACTCATCGCCGCGTATGTGGGAGCCCTCTCATGAAGGTCCTGATCGTCGGCTCAGCACAGAGCATCGCTTTCGAGCAGTGGGTCACGGAGGTGGTGGCGCGTGGTCATGTCGTTCGCATCCTGTCACCGAACACACCCCGACCCGCCATCGCTCACCTGTGCGAGACGACTGAATCGGGCCCCAGGCTCCCAGTACTGCGCTTCATCATGCGCATTCGCCGCATCAGACGAACGATCAGGGAGTTCAAGCCCGACGTAGTGCATGCGCACGGGGCGGGTGACTACGGTTTCTGGGTAGCACTCGCTCGGTTCAGTCCAACACTTGTGACGGCGTGGGGCTCGGATGTGCTCGTTGGCCCGCAACTCTCTCGTCTCATGCGAATCAAGGTTCGGACGGCGTTGCGTGCCGCCGACTATCTGACAGCTACCTCGGCCACACTTCTGTGTGCGGCGAGAAGCGTGGCGCATTCGAGAGTGCCGGGCGAAGTACTGTCTTGGGGTGTTGACACGCGCATGTTCCGGCCAGCCGAGAGTATTGATGACGGCCCGATCGTGTTCTTGAGTGTGCGAAGTCTGGAGCCGCTCTACAATATCGAAGTCATCGTTCGAGCGTTCGCTCGCGTGCGCCAGGAGATGCCGGATGCACGACTCATACTTGTCGGTCGTGGCAGTGAGCAGCAACGAATAGAGGGTCTCGTTTCCGAGCTTGGCATCGAATCCAGTGTGGACGTCCGTGGATGGGTCGAGCAAACCGAATTGCCCCGGGTCTATCGGGCGGCCCATGTATATGTCTCGGTTCCGGGCAGTGATGCTTCGGCGGTCTCCAACATGGAGGCAATGGCATCGGGTCTCGGGATCGTCGCGAGCGATCTGCCGTCGACCCGCGAGTGGATTCGGCATGATAGTGAGGGACTACTGGTTCCCGCGGGATCTGTCCGAGAACTGTACGAGGCGATGATGACCATGCGTGACTCGGGCACCCGCAAGCGACTCGGCGGGGCGGCCCGAGAGAGAATCGAGCGAATAGGCGACCGGAAACTCATGATGGACCGGGCGAGCGAGATCTATGTCGCGCTGGCCAAAGGTGAGTTGCCATGAGAATCGTCATGCTTCTCCACAACCCCATGGTTCGCGACGCTCGCGTCCAGCGCGAGGCCACCGCGCTGGCGCAAGCGGGACATCAGGTAACGGTGCTCGCGCTCATGGAGGAGGGACTGCCTGCAACAGAGGATCGCGACGGGTTCCGTGTGCACCGCGTTGCGCAGGCGACCACAGCATCGATTCGTCGGCCCTTGAGCAAGATCCAACAGGCCCGCGCGCGGAGTAGGGCGATGGTTGATGCAGCGGTCGCCCTGAATCCGGATGTGGTGCACTGCCATGACACTGACACCGTGGCTGCAGGCCATGCCGCTGCAGGGCGCGTAGGCGCCAGGCTTGTCTATGATGCGCATGAGTTGTATCCGGACATGGCCATTCCGGGCAGAATGCGCGCCTTCATCCGGCGGGCCTACTGGCTGCGAGTCGAGCGATCGCATATGCCGTACGTCGATGCGACAGTGACCGTCAGTGATGGCCTGGCTGCCGTACTGCATGATCGCTATTCAGTCGATTCCGTCGTTGTCAGGAATGTGCCCAGATTGCGCCCGCTCGACAACTGCATAGTGTTGCGTGAGGAGTATGGCATCGATACGGATGCCGTTGTTCTGATCTGCCAAGGCGTGCTCAATGAAGGCAGAGGGCTACCGCAGCTCCTCGACGCAATGAGATTGGTTTGCAGTCGTGCAGTGCTGATCGTGCAAGGCGACGGTCGGATTCGAGAGCGCATGCAAGCGCGGGTATCGGAATTGGGGATCGAGGACCGCGTGAAATTCACCGGGTTTGTGCCCATGGCCGACCTTCATGCATACGCATGCGGCGCCGATATCGGTGTGGCTATCTATGAGAACGCCAGCCTCAACAACTATCTGTCGCTTCCAAACAAACTGTTCGCGTATCTCATGGCTGGTCTTGCCGTGGTCTCAAGTGATTTCCCTGGTCTTTCCTCAGTTGTGAGAAGTCGGGGCATAGGGGAAACGTTCGATCCCGCGTCTCCGCAGTCTATCGCTGAGGCCATTACCGCTCTTGTTGAGGATGAGACTCGCCGAAAAGGGGCTGGCGGCAGGGCGCGGGTTCTGGCCGAGACCGAGTTCAATTGGGAAATAGAATCAAGACGTCTTCTCGACCTCTATGAGCGGTTTGCGCAGGCGAGAGATTAGTGATGAGACTCCTCCTCATCACATACGAGTTCCCTCCCAAGGGGGGACCGGGAATCCAGCGGCCGCTGCAGACCACGCGACTTCTGGATGCGGCCGGATGGGATGTCACGGTGCTCACCGTGATGGATCCGCCCACCTCGCTCATGGACCACGATGCAGAGGCCGCGATACCTTCGAGCGTTCAGGTCGCCCGTGCGTGGTCGCTGGAGCCCACCAGACTGCTGCAGTTCCTGCGTCAGCTTCGGGCAACGGACACTGACGCGGCGTCCCCTGTCGCCTCGGCAGGCTACAGCGGAGCTCCGAGCTCATTCATCCGGTTCGTGCAGGCGTTCTTCCTGCCTGACGAGAAGGTTGGATGGACGCGGTACGCCATGCGCGAGGCGGAGCGCCTTCATGGCGAGCAGCCTTTCGACGTGATCCTTGCCAGTGGACCGCCCTTCTCTGCCCTCCGTGTCGCGTGGAAGCTCTCGGCGCGGTGGGGAGTCCCGTGGGTGGCAGACGTGCGCGACCCCATAGTGGACAACTACTTCTTCCGACCGCCAACGGCATTTCCCGCGAGCTACATGCGACGCTTTGAGCGGCGAGTGGTGGAGAGGGCGGCCAGGACCATTATCGGGACCTCGGACTATGCCGAGCGCGCCATGTCCAAACGCAACCCCCGCGCGGCTGACCACATCCTCACCATCACCAACGGCTTCGATCCGGCCGACTTTGACGGCGAGGTGGCTGCACGCGACAACGAGCGCTTCACGGTCTCCTACGTGGGGAGCTTCCAGGGCGACATCCGCCCCGAGCCGTTCCTGGATGCGGTGAAGCTCGCGTTCGAGCGCGAACCGGCGCTCAGCGAGGACCTGCGCGTGCGGATCGCGGGTTCGCCCCGGGCATCGCTGGCCGAGGCGATCGTTACTCGAAAGCTCGAGCAGACCGTTCGCCTCGTCGGCTTCGTGCCGCACGAGCAGGCGATCCAAGAGATGCGCACAGCCGACGCGCTGCTGCTCGTGCTCGCCGACCTACCGCATCTGTGCCCCACGCTGACCGGTAAGCTCCCCGAGTACCTGGGCGCGCGCAAGCCGATCCTGGGCCTGGTCCCACAAGGCGCCGCGCGCGATGTCCTCGAGCGCACGGGCGCAGCAGAGATCGTCGCTCCCAACGACGTCGAGGCGACCGCCGATGCCCTCCTGCGCTTGCACGCGGCTTGGCGCGCGGGCTCGCTGCCCGCGCCCGACCCCGACTTGGTCGCCGAGTTCGACCGCACCAAGCTCGTGGCGCGTCTCGGCCAGGTGCTTGAGCGCGTCGTGAGCGACTCGCGTTCCTGACGCGCACATCCTTGCGCTCACTGCTACCATGTTGAGCAGTGCGAACACCGCTCGGAGCACCTCAGGAGGATCATGGATCTCGCAGGCAAGAAGGTCATCATCACCGGAGCCGATGGGTTCATCGGCAGTCACCTGACCGAGGCGCTGCTGACAGCGGGCTGTGACGTGCGCGCGTTCGTGTACTACAACTCATTCAACTCTTGGGGCTGGCTCGACAGCCTCGCCCCGGAGACCCTCGAGCAGATCGACATCTTCGCCGGCGACATCCGCGACCCGCACGGCGTGCGCACCGCGCTCGCCGATCGCGACGTGGTGTTCCACCTCGCGGCACTCATCGGCATTCCGTTCTCGTACCATTCGCCGGACGCCTACGTGGACACCAACGTGAAGGGCACGCTCAACGTGCTGCAGGCCGCGCGCGATCTGGGCACGGAGCGCGTGCTCGTGACGTCCACATCCGAGGTCTACGGCACCGCGCAGACCGTGCCCATCGCTGAGTCGCATCCGTTGCAGGGGCAGTCGCCCTACTCCGCATCCAAGATCGGTGCCGACAAGATGGCCGAGTCGTTCCACCTCTCGTTCGAGCTCCCGGTGACCACGGTGCGGCCGTTCAACACCTACGGGCCGCGCCAGTCCGCACGCGCGGTGATCCCCACGATCATCACCCAGCTTCTCGCCGGTGCCGACGAGATCAAGCTCGGTTCCCTCACGCCCACGCGCGACCTGAACTACGTTGCCGACACCGTCGCCGGGTTCATGGCGCTCGCCGAGTGTGACGCGGCGATCGGCCACACGGTGAACGTGAGCAACGGCAAGGAGATCTCGATCGGCGAACTCGCGAACACGCTGATCGACGTGGTCAACCCCGAGGCGCGCATCGTGGC
>JAQIBK010000180.1 GCA_027859125.1 Actinomycetota bacterium
ATGGAAACCACGTCGCCAACTCCACAGGCGTTCTCCTCGTCGTGAGCATGGAACTTGGTGCTGTGCGTCATCATCTTGCCGTATAGCGGATGACGCTTCCTGTCTTCTACCTTGATTACGCAGGTCTTCTCGCCGGCCGTCGAAACGACGACACCCTGGCGTACCTTGCGGCTGTTGCGCTCTGTCATATCTACTCCAACCATCCTTACGATGCCGCTGCGTCGGACGCGGCGTTGAGCTCGCGGGAACGCATCTCGGTCAAGAGGCGCGCTATGTCCTTCTTGATGTCCTTGATGCGAGCAGGATTATCGAGCTGACCGGTGGCCAACTGAAAACGCAGGTTGAACAATTCGGCACGGGAATCCTTTATCTTGTCAAGAAGTTCCACATCTGCCATATCGCGAATCTCGGTAATCTTCATCTATGCCTCACCACCGGTATCGGCTCGTTTCACGAACTTGCACTTGATCGGAAGCTTGTGTGCGGCAAGACGCAAGGCTTCCTTCGCCACATCCTCCGGCACTCCAGCTACCTCGAACATGATTCGTCCGGGCTTGACAACAGCAACCCACTTCTCCGGGTTACCCTTTCCTGAGCCCATGCGGGTCTCGGCAGGCTTCTGCGTGACCGGCTTGTCCGGGAACACGGTGATCCAAACCTTTCCGCCACGCTTCATGTAACGGGTCATCGCAACACGAGCCGCCTCGATCTGGCGGTTGGTGATCCATGCCGGCTCGAGAGCCTTCAGACCGTACTCTCCAAAGCTGACCTCGGTACCACCCTTTGCAGATCCCTTGCGGGAACCACGCTGCACCTTGCGGTGTTTCACTCGCTTAGGCAGAAGCATCTAATTTCTCCTTCCACCACGATTATCGCGACCACGATTCTCACGACGAGGACGTGCGGGACGATCATCCGCGGGCGTCGGGATCGGCTGACCCGGAAGCACCTCTCCGCGATAGATCCAAACCTTGACACCGACGGCACCCATGGAGGTACGAGCCTCCGAGGTTCCATAGTCGATCTTGGCGCGAAGCGTGTGCAGGGGCACACGACCCTCGCGATACCACTCGCGGCGACCCATCTCGGCGCCACCCAGTCGACCGGAGCACTGAATACGAATACCGAGCGCACCGCTCTTCATGGCAGAGGAAACCGCCTTGCGCATGGCGCGACGGAACGCTACTCGACCGACAAGCTGATCGGCGACCGACTGCGCAACGAGAACCGCGTCGAGTTCCGGACGCTTGATCTCGACGATGTTCACAGAAACGGTTCCGCCGGTCATCTTCTGGAGTTCCTTGCGAAGGGCATCGACCTCCGAACCCTTCTTCCCGATCACGATGCCCGGGCGTGCGGTCCAAAGCTCAACGATGACCTTGTCACCCTTGCGCTCGATATCCACACGTGAGACTGCTGCGCGACGAAGTCGGTCGGTAAGGAACTTCCTCACCTTCAGATCCTGCGCGAGAGTCTCGCTGTAGCCTTTTCCCTGATACCAGCGGGAACGCCACTTCTCGGTGATGCCCAGCCTGATACCTACGGGATATACCTTCTGACCCACGGCTCTACGCCCCCTCTCGCTGCTTGACGATCACGGTGACATGGCACGTGCGCTTGTTGATCTTGGACGCACGGCCCATCGCCCGCGGACGGATACGCTTCAGCGTCGGACCCTCGTCCACGAACGTCGTGGAAACGTAGAGGTTCTCGGCCTTGATCTTCAAGTTCCGCTCTGCGTTCGCTACTGCGCTGTTCAATACCTTCAGAACATCTTCAGCGGCGGCGCGGGGCGTGAACATCAGGATGGCACGAGCGTCTTCGATCGACTTTCCGCGGACCAAGTCCACGGCGAGTCGAGCCTTACGCGCGCTCACCCTCAAATAACGTGCAACTGCTCTGGCTTCCATCTGCACTCCCTACCGGCTCTTCTTGTCGCCCGTGTGACCACGGAACGTTCGGGTCGGCGAGAACTCGCCGAGCTTGTGCCCGACCATGGACTCCGTGCAGTACACCGGCACGTGCTTACGACCGTCGTGTACCGCGATCGTATGTCCCACCATCTCCGGGAAGATTGTTGACGAACGCGACCACGTCTTTATGACCTTCTTCTCGCCCGCCTCGTTCATCTTCTGGATACGATCCAGGAGACGCGGCTGGACGAAGGGTCCCTTCTTCAAGCTTCTGCTCATCTCAGATCAAGCTCCTCGTCGTCTCAGCCACTACTTCTTACGGCGCCGAATGATCAGGCGTTCCGATACCTGGCCCTTCTTGCGGGTGCGATGTCCCTTGGTGGGCACACCCCATGGCGTAACCGGGTGACGGCCTGCGGTCTTGTTCTTGCCCTCACCACCACCGTGCGGGTGATCGACCGGGTTCATGGCAGTACCACGAACTGTGGGACGAACACCCTTCCAACGGTTTCTACCAGCCTTACCGAGTGAAATGTTGCCGTGATCCGCATTGCCCACCTCGCCGACAGTGGCGCGACAAGTCGACAGAACACGACGCATCTCACTCGACGGCATACGGAGAATGGCATAGCCACCTTCCTTGCCCATCAGCTGGATGGACGTACCAGCCGAACGAGCGAGTGCCGCACCGCGACCGGGCTGAAGCTCGACCGCGTGAACAACCGTACCTGTGGGGATCTCGTTCAACTCGAGTGTGTTGCCCGACTTGATATCCGAACCCGAACCCGACTGAACCATGTCTCCCACACCCAACTTCTGGGGGGCGATGATGTAGCGCTTCTCGCCGTCCAGATAGTGCAAGAGGGCGATTCGAGCGGATCTATTAGGGTCGTACTCAATCGACGCGACCTTTGCGGGCACGCCGTCCTTGTTCCGCTTGAAATCGATCTTGCGGTAACGGCGCTTGTGTCCGCCACCCTTGTGCCTGGTTGTGATACGGCCGTTGTTGTTACGACCGCCCGTCTTGTGCAACGGCTCCAACAGCGACTTCTCCGGGGTCGACCTCGTGATCTCCTCGAAGTCGGACACCGTTTGAAAACGGCGCCCCGGTGATGTCGGCTTGTACTTCTTCAGTCCCATTGTCTCTCCTTCCGTCCGATGGCCGATTCCGCTGGGACGTGCACCCCTTTCGGGACACTGCGGTCACGACGCCGGACTACCACGGTGCCGGGCGGCTCTATCTTGCGACAGAACTCCACGCCGACCGAACTAATCTACTGTCTTACTGAGCCTCGAAGAAGGGGATCGAGTCGCCTTCCTTGAGGGTGACTATCGCCTTCTTCCAAGACCGAGTGGTGCCTTTCGACGCACGAAGGCGACGAGGCTTGCCCGGGACGTTCATTGTGTTCACCTTTGTGACGGTCACACCGAAGATCTCCGTAATAGCCTGGGCGATCTGCGGCTTCGACGACTTCTTCTCAACCTCGAAGGTGAAGCGGTTGTCATTGATCATGTCGTAAGACTTCTCAGAGATGATCGGTCGGAGAATGATCTTGCGCGAATCGTACATTATGCCAGCACCTCCTCAAGCCAATTCAAAGCCGGCTTCGTGAATAGCACGGCGGTGTTGTCGACCAGATCATATGTGTTCGCCTCGGAGGCCGTGATAGCACGAACCTTGGGGAGGTTGCGCAATGAAAGCACGGCGTTCTCATCTTCGTTCGCAACCACTACCGTCACACGACCCTCGATACCCAGGTTTGCCAAGGCAGCTGCTGCGTCCTTGGTGCAGGGCTTGTCGAAGCCGAACTCATCGATGACGTAAAGTGCGCCCTCGGCCGTCTTGGCTGAGAGTACGCTTCGCATCGCGAGCTTGACTACCTTGTTCGGCACCTTGAAGGCGTACGAACGGGGGCTGGGCCCAAAGATGACTCCGCCACCCTTCCACTGACCGGAACGAATCGAACCCTGGCGAGCGCGACCGGTGCCCTTCTGGCGCCATGGCTTCGCTCCACCACCCGAAACGTCACTACGACCCTTGGTTGAATGCGTGCCTGCACGGCGCGCGGCCATCTGGCTGCGCACCACTTGGTGCACGGCATGAACGTGGGGGTCGATACCGAAGACCGACTCGGTCAGTTCGGCACTACCCACCTTCTTGCCGGTGGTGTTCATTATCTCAACAGTTGCCATCGTTTCTTACTCCTCTGAAAGCGTCTACCGGTACCGGATGCCGCCCGTACCTAAGCGGTACGGATCTTAAGCAGGGCACCCTTTCCACCGGGGACAGCGCCCTTAACGAGAAGCAGGCTCTGCTCCACGTCGACCTTGATGATCTCCAGGTTCTTGACAGTCACGGTCTCAGAACCCATGTGACCGGCCATCTTCTTGCCCTTGAAAACACGAGCCGGGGTAGCGCACTGGCCAATAGAGCCAGGGGCACGATGGAAGTGCGAGCCATGACCGCCAGGACCACTCTTGAAGTTGTGGCGCTTGATGGTACCGGCGAAGCCCTTACCCTTGCTCGTACCGGTGACATGAACAGTGCCACCCGCCTCGAACATCTCGACCGTGAACTCATCACCGGTCTTGACCTCGTCGCCAGCACCAAGGCGAACCTCGATGACATGCATGCGAGGCACGATGCCCGACTTGGCAAAGTGTCCGGCTGTCGGCTTGTTGGTCTTCTTCGGCTTCAGTTCGCCAAAGGCGATCTGAGCCGCCGCGTATCCGTCGTTCTCAACGGTCTTGATCTGGCTGACCACACATGGGCCGGCTTCGACGACGGTCACCGGGATCAACCGGTCGTCGTCGCTCCAGACCTGGGTCATGCCCAGTTTCCTACCTAGAATCGTGCTGACCATGTTCTTTCCTTCTACTCATGTGGTCTTGGGTCATACCTGCGTCACACCGTTTGTGCGACATATCCCAGCGGACCACCACTGCATACCGGCTCGCATCGCGAAGTCGGCGTCGAAACCCGTATCTTCCTAGAGCTTGATCTCGATGTCCACACCCGCGGGAAGATAGAGTCGAATGAGCGAGTCGACCGTCTTGGGCGTGGGCTCAAGACTATCGATGAGGCGCTTGTGCGTCCGCATCTCAAAGTGCTCACGGCTGTCCTTGTTCACATGCGGCGAACGGATCACGCAATACAGATTGCGCTCCGTCGGCAGCGGAATGGGGCCAGACACCTTAGCACCGGTCTTCTGGGCGGTATCCACGATCATCTTCGTGGACTGATCCACGATCTCGTGGTCATAACCCTTCAACCGAATCCTGATCTTTTGGTTCGCCAACTCTCTACCCTCCGTCGATAACGAGACGATATATCCCGATTACTTCAAGATACTAGTTACACGACCCGAGCCAACGGTGCGGCCGCCTTCGCGGATAGCGAAGCGCAGGCCCTCCTCCATGGCGATCGGGGCGATCAGCTCACCGCGTAGCTCGACGTTGTCGCCGGGCATGACCAT
>JAQIBK010000256.1 GCA_027859125.1 Actinomycetota bacterium
GGTCGGTGAACCGTGGCCAACAGATACGCACCTGACTCGAGTCCGAAGCGCGCATAGGCATCCCGACCCTCGATCACCGGCACGTTGCGCAGCACCGACTCAGCCATGATGTTACCCACGAAGTGGATGCGCTCGGAGGCCACACCCTCGGCGATCAGATTGTCGTTCGCCTCAAGCGCCGGCGTCAGATGCATGCTCGAGAGCTGATCGGCCACGAGGCGATTGACCTCCTCGGGCATGGACATATCCCAGGAACGCAGACCCGCCTCGAGATGCACGACAGGAACGCCGATCTTGGAAGCAGCCAGGGCACCGGCCAGCGTGGAGTTCACGTCACCCACGACCATGACGACGTCGGGCCGCTCGGCCATGAAGAGCTCCTCGAGTCGCATCATGGCGGTGCCGGTCTGCACCGCGTGCGTTCCGGAACCCACGTTCAGATACCACTTGGGCTCGGGAATCGAAAGGTCGGTGAAGAACACATCGGACATGATGGCATCGTAATGCTGACCCGTATGCGCCAGGCCAGCGTCGTGACCCGCAGCCAACAGCACCGGCATCAGCGGACCAACCTTTATGAAGTTCGGTCGGGCGCCGACCACAATGATGATGCGCATGTGCACGTCTCCCAATTGGGCATGAAGCCACGACCCACAAGCAATCTGACGGCGGCCAGAACCCGAGATCAGAACTCTTCGTCGATACGCATGATGCCTGCTACGGCACGGCTCAATACTCTACAACACCGCGCGCATCCACGACAGGGAAGACGCATGACGCGGGTGCGCCTCGAATGGATACCGGAAGGTTCTGTGTGACACCCTCTACCCTGAATACACGTGCAAACCGCAGGGATTGTACAATGCTCAAGATGTGACACAGCGCTGGAAGCACGCAACACAAACCACGGCAGGAATGAGAAGCACACCCATGAAACGCTTTGGCTCATACAATCTGGCTCTTGCCGCAACGGGAGCCATTGCGGTGCTCTTGCGGCTGTGGAACCTGGGCGGTCTCGCCCTGTGGTACGACGAGAGCATCACGGCCAGCGTAGCGCAGAATCTTCTGAGCGGCGCAGGAGCGGTAACCGGGCGTGGGACGGACTACGCGCGGGTCTACCTGCACATCCAGAGTGTGGCGCTCAGCATCCGATCGTTCGGATTCTCGGAGGCATCAGTACGGTTGCCGAGCGCGGTTGCAGGCATCCTTGTCGTTGTCGCTGTATGGGCGCTGGCGCGCGTGGTCGCCGACAAGCGTGTCGCCTTGCTCAGCGCAGCCTTTGTGGCTGTAATGCCGTATCTCGTCGCCTCTCACAGGGAGGCCCGGAGCTACTCCTACGCGCAGTTGTTCGCCCTTCTCGCCGTGCTGCTCTACTGGTATGCAACGGACGCCGAGAACGTCTCATCCCTTCGGCGACGCATGGCGGCGATAGCCTTTGTCGTGCTGCTCCCTCTCGCCTACATGTCCCACGAACTGATTGCGGTGACGGTTGCCTCTCTTGGAGTCTACTCACTCGTCCGGGTGGTTCTCACCCGCCGTGAGCGCGATGTGCGGAATCGACATGTCCTTGCACTGGGCTCGATGGCACTTGCGGGAACGGCAGCGATCGTCGCCGTCGCACTGGGCATCGCACCCTCGCCTCCCCTCGGGTTCATGAGCTCGTTCCCGCTCTACTGGTACCCGGCTCTGATCGTCTACTCGTTCCCGATACTCGTCGCCGGATTGGGGGCCGTCCTGGTCCTGCGTCGCCTCTCACTGCTACGCACGCCGCAATCGCTCCTATTGCTCGCGAACGCGCTCGTTCCGATTCTCGTGTTCGCGCTCTTTCGCACCCCCAACAACCGCTACGCCTCGATAGCGATCCCGTTCGCGGTCATCCTCTGCGTTCGAGAGCTCGGCGTGTTCCTCGCCGACAACGACCGGTCCGAAAGCGCGCGGGATCTGTTCATCACCGCATCGCTCGCAGTGTCTCTCGTGATCGGGGCCGCCACACTGATCGACATCTCCCGGACTCACTACGGACGGACCCCGGGAATCGGCGCCACATGGAGTGAGACATCCAACTGGAAGAGCGCGGTCGCCGTACTCGCCGACGAGGAGTACAACGTGATCCTCACGCCGTCCACGGCAAGCATGTGGACGTACTTCCCGGATGCGGAGACCCTCTCACTTCGAACGAGCGGCACACAGCAGACCCGGGCGCTGGCGGAGGACATCGACACGCTCCTATCGCAGCAGGATGTGGTGGTTGTGGCAGACAGGCATCGCTTCGAGGCATTCGTTGACGAGGAGATTCGAGTACTGCTGCTTTCGCGCATGGTCCAAGTCGAGACCAAGAGCGACAGTATGATGCTAGTTCTTCGGGAATACCGCGAGACGCAGTAGCACAATCACACCTGAGTGGCGGCTTGCTCGCTCCAGACCTCGGCGATGAGCCACGGGAACGACGTCTCCACCTCAACCGTGGGATACCGCTTCGCCAGCATGAGGCGAAAGCCTCGGCGAGACCAATGGTGAATGTGCCCGGGGCAGTTGCCGAACGACGATAGATACTTCCCCCGCAGGAGATTGGCTCCCCAGAACAGAGGTTCGTGCGGTACTGAGAGAACCGCCCGCCCGCGCCCGACTCGGTCAATCTCAGCAAGGACCTGTCGAGGCTCATCGACGTGTTCAAGTACCTCGGAGCACACAACCAAATCAAACTCGCCATCTGCGAACGGCAACCGTTCCCCATTGGCGACAATGAGTTGGGCCGATGGAACGAGGCTGCGAGCAAACTCAATAGTCTCCTCGCGAACATCGATTCCCACGAGCTGAGTATCTGGCAGGACCTCGGCAATCGAAGCAAGCAGCCAGCCTTGACCACAGCCCACCTCAAGCAGGCGCGCAGGCTGCCTGCTCTCGATTCGATCCAGCACCTTTTCGCGGAACGTCCCCACAAGAGCCTGTCCTCGCGAAGATAGATGCGAATAGTCTTCGACACGAACACCACTTGACTCTGCGTTTGATTCAGTCGCCTCTGGGTCCATGATGACTGCACCTCCTCTATTCCCCATAGCGACGAATCGCTGATGATCAGACCGACTGAGCATATCACCTGAGAAGCGACACAATCGGGGCAGAATGACCTAAGCGTGTTTGTCGCGACGTTTGCCGATCGCAAGGAGCGCAACACCGACCGCCCCTGGCACAACGGTGATCACGATCATCTGCAGCAATGCAGCGGCAGCGGCCAGATCCTGGGCCATACCAGCACGGATCAGCAACGCTGCCAGTGTGACCTCACCAAGACCGATCCCTCCGATCGATACCGGGACGAGCCGCACGATCGTCGCAAGCGGTGCGAGCGCGAATACATAGGCGGGCGCGACGTCTGCGCCCACTCCCAGGCAGCACAGATAGACAATCCCGTAGGTAAGCAACCAGCCGAGCACCGAAACGGTCCATACCGCAACCAGCAGCGGCCAAGGTACGCGAGCGGCGTGCTCCAGCGTGTCTTCGGACAACTCCGCCTTGGGTGCGAGGATCCGCAGCAACAGCCGCCACGGCATCCATCGTGGAGCGACGAATGGCACCAGCGACGCAACGGCAACCGCAGCAGCCGCAAACGCCATGCTTGTCTCGCCAGCGACCAGAGAACCCGCGACCCCGAGGAACGCCACGGCAGTGAGCGAAGTCAACTTGTCGAGCACCGAAGAAAGCACCATCCGCTCCGGATGCCCATGCAAGCGGTAGCCGTAGTGTGCCTTTGCCAGATCGGCGGCACCCATGGGCAGGAACAGGTTGATGCCGACCCCCACAAGGGTCAGTCTCGCCATCCCCCCAAGTCCGATCACATGATCGGGACGGTTCATGAGAAGTGAGTGATTGAACGCGCGCACGAGGATCGAAAAGGGTACGAGCAGCAGCGCGACAGCGAGCCACCTGAACTCGAAATCGGCTGCGGAGAGCTGACCCACACCCGCGCGCCATGCGAGAAAGCCAACGAGGGCAAGCGCCACTGCGACCCGGAACCAGCGAAACAGGCTGCTAGCAGCGCTCTGATCAGGCTTCGACATCACGTGGGCCAGTCCGGACATTCGCAGGAGCGGACCCACGCGCCTCGGCGCGCAGCTCTTCAATCCCGCCACGCATCTGCTGCAGCTCGGACTGCATGCGAACCATCTGGCGCCGCATGCCGATCATCTGCATTCCCAGGAGTGCAAAGCTCAGCCCTGCTGTCCCGCCCAGGAACAAGAGCACCATGAGTGTCATGAGCGGCCGCTCGGGATTGAGATCGCCCGCCGCATACACGGTGAGCAGGAAGATCGCAAGAATCGCAGCGAGGCCGAACAGCACCAATCCAGCCGCCCCGAAAATGGCCGCAGGCCTCTCGAGCATGCTGAACACGAGATGACTCGCCACGGTACGCCGGGGACGGAACTTGGACTTTCCCTTCTTGCGGCTCGTGAGTGTCGCAGGCATCTCCACGATCCGCATGCCCAGGGCCATGGCCTGGGACAGTATCTCGAGATGTATCTCTTTGCCGTCGGACGATAGATCGAGCTGATCGAGTGTCTCGCGGCGATAGGCTCGTACGACGCCCGTACTCGTGTAGACCGGCTGTGCGAGCGCACGACGCAGCACCCAGTTGCCGCCACGAGAGAAGAGCAGGCGGATGAACGAAACGCCCTCCACGCGCCCTCCGGGCATGTAGGGTGATGCAAGTACGATATCGATCTCCGGGTCATCCATGAGCATCCGCACCATGCGTACGGCGTGCTCGGGGGTGTAGCTCAGATCCGCATCTAGCGCAGCTACGAAACTACCGCTCGCATGAGCAAAGCCTCGGCGCAGTGCGTAGCCGCGACCGCGGTTGTGAATGTAGCCCGTGCTCTGAACCCGGGGGTCCTGTGCCGCAATGCGAGAGAGCTCGGCCTCAGTGCCGTCCGTGCTGCCATCGTTGACGGGCACCAGCTCGTATGACCACCCCTCTGCCGAAAGAGCAGTGCCGATCGCCCGAAGGGTCTCAGCTGCATTCTCGACTTCCTGGTACATGGGGATCACGATGCTCACATCGGGACGGGCTGCACTCATCTGAACAACTCCTCTGTGCTCCGGGACGTTCTACAGCCCTTTGAGCACTTCGCCTGCGGCAGCCACGTACGCGTCGATCTCTTCGTCGGTGTGCGCGGTGCTCACGAAAGTCGCCTCGAATTGGCTGGGTGCGATCGTGAAGCCGCGGTCCAGCACTCCGTGGAAGTAGCGACCGTACATCTCGGTGTCGCAGGTGGAGGCGGTCTTCCAGTCGTAGACTTCCTCTGCCGTGAAGAACATGCACGACATGGCGCCCACGCGCGTGCAGTAGGTGTCGACGCCGGCAGCCTCTGCAGCCTTGCACAGACCGGAGGCCAGATGCTGGCTCTTGCGATCCATCTCCTCGTAAACACCGGGGCGCGACAACGCCTCGATAGTGGCCAGACCGGCCACCATGGCGACCGGGTTGCCCGAGAGCGTGCCGGCCTGGTACACCTTGCCGGCCGGGGCCACCTGGTTCATGATGTCGGCGCGGCCGCCGTAGGCGCCGACCGGCAGACCGCCGCCGATCACCTTGCCGTAGGTGAGCAGATCCGGCTGCCAGCCCTCCTTCTCGC